>CANKMT010000030.1 GCA_947482825.1 Betaproteobacteria bacterium
CTGTACCGCCAGGAAAACATCTATACGCACCACTGGAAGATCGGCGACCTGCTGATCTGGAACAACCGGACGCTCCAGCACGCCAGGACCCCATTCGATTCGCGCCAAGCTAGGACGCTGCGCCGAACTCCGATTCTCTGACCCCCTCGCGATCCGCTGGCACTGCGCTGGACTGCGAGGGAGTCTTGTATGAAGATTCGCTGCAGCCCAAAACAAGGAGCCTGGTATGAATTCGCGCGCCGGTTTGACACCCCCCTCCATCGAAGCCGCGCCCTGGGACAAGGGCGACACCATCGTCCTCCAACCCGACGAAGGCGAATCGTACTGGCAGCCCAAACCCGCCAACGGCTACTGCACGGTCAAGATCAGCCCGCGCAACTGCCGCTCGAACCACACCTCGTTCGGCATACAGGTGATCGCACCTGGCGGCTACGTCCGCGAGCACTGGCACGACTCGCACGACGAGATCCTGTTCTGCTTTGAGGGCACGGGCACCTTCCTCATCGACGGCGAAGCACACAAGGCGGTGCCGGGAACGACGGTGTTCGCCGGGAGGTGGACGAAGCACAAGATCATCAACGACGGCCCGGGCGAGTTCAAAATGACCTGGACCTACCTGCCGCCGGGCCTGCACAACTTCTTCGAGGCCATCGGCCAGCCGCGGAAGGCGGGCGAGCCCGCGCCGGAACCGTTCGCGCGCCCGGACAACACGCTCGCCGTCGAGCAGGCCTCGGGCTTCGGCCCGAAAATCGGCGACTAGGGAGACTCACCGAGGCATGAACGCACCGCTGCCCGCAGGCGTCACCACCCAGTCGCTGCGCCGCCATATCGAAGGGCTGGCGGCCGCGGGAAAGCTCGAGCGCATCCAACTGCCCGCCGACGTCGACAACGACGTGTCGGCAATGTCCTACCTAACCTACGTCCAGAAGCACAAGGCCTGTCACTTTACCGAACTGATCGGGTTTCCGGACTGGGAGCTCGCAAGCCAGCTGGTGATGGACCGCGCGATGTGGGCCATCGCGCTCGGCATTCCCGAGTCCGAGGTGGTCGAGACTTTTGCGCGCCGGCTGGCGCAACCCGTCGCGCCGGTCCTCACTGAGAACGCGCTGGTGCAGGAGGTCGTGGAGGTGGGCGACGAAGTTGACCTCATGAAGATCCCCGCGATCTGGACCTCGGAGCGCGACCCTGGCCGCTATATCGCCTCGGGCATGTGCATCATCAAGGATCCGAAGACGGGAGTGCGCAACATGTCGGTCCATCGCGCGCAGATCCTGAGCCGCAATTCCACCGGCTATTACATGCTCCCGCGGCAGGCGATGCGCATCCACCAGATGCACCAGGACCTCGGCCGCCCGATGGAAGCCGCGATGGTCATCGGCGGGCATCCGCTCATCATGTTCGCCGCGGGCTTCGTGGCGCCTTTCGGCATGGACGAGCTCGCGATCGCGGGCGGCCTGCTCGGCGAGCCGGTGCGCCTGGTCAAGTGCAAGACCATCGACATGGAAGTCCCGGCCGACGCGGAATTGGTCCTCGAGGGCGAGATCCTGCCCGAAGAGATCGCGCCCGAAGGCCCGTTCGGCGAAGTCACCGGCACCTACTCCAAGGTCGGCACCGCGCCGGTGTTTCGCGTCAAGGCGATCACGCGCCGCAGGAAGCCGCTCTTCTATGCGATGAGCTGCGGCATGCCGCCCTCGGACGCGCACTCGATCACCTGCGCGGTGGTCGAGTCGAAACTCTCCGACCATCTCAAGACGGTAGACGGCGGGCTGCTCGAGGTCCGCGACATCCGCTGCCCCGGCGGCATGTCGCCGCTGATCGTCGCGCTGCGCATGGAACCCCGCTATCCGGGGCAGGCACGAACGGCGCTGATGGCTGCCGCTGCGAGCCCCTACTTGCACCCGAAGCTGCTCGTCGCCGTGGATGCGGATGTGGACATCAGCGATCCCTGGCAGTTGCTGCAAGCGCTTTCCTCGCGCTTCGACCCTGCCGCAGGCTTGACGCGCATCGACCGCACTCGCGTGTTCACGCTTGACAATGCGTCGCCGCTCGAGCCCGGCGCCAACCCGATGCATCGCACCGGCACCAAGGCGCTCTTCGACGCGACGCTCGACGCGCGCATGGACCCCGTCGAGCGCGCCAAGTACAAGTGGACCTCGTCCCCGGCCGGGCGCGAAGCGTGGGCCCTGGCGCTTGGCATCGAGCAGCAGGGATTCGCATTGACGCTGCGCGACCGCTCGGAAGCCCGGGTCGCGGCCGCGATAGCACCGCCGCCAGCGATGCGCGCTCTGCACATCGACTCGCTGACCCCTGAAGTCCGCGGGGTTTACGCCGGCGTGCTCGTGCTCGAGGACTCCTTGTGCCTGGTACGTGCCTTCCGTTCGGGTGAAGTGCTGCAGATCGCGCTCGATACGCCGCGCATCGCGATGCTGCTCTCGCGCCGCCAGCGCGCACGCCTGGTGATCGGCGCCTCGGCCGGCGTGGTGCTTGCGGCGGCGATCGGTTCGCTTGGCGCACAGGCCGATTTCGCGCTCGCAGGCGCGCTTGCAGGGCGTCCGGTCCCGCTGGTCGGCACCGTGGGCCTGCCCTATCCGGCTGAGGCTCGCGCCCTCATCGACGGGGAAATCGATCCGGCCGCCGCGAGCAAGACCGGCGCCATCTCGGGCATCGCGGGCTATGCGGGCGCATCGCTCGAATCGGTGCGATTCACTTTCGACGCCTGCCGCAGCATTGCGTCCGGCAAGGGACCCGGCTTCGACGTCTCGGGCGCAATGTCGATTGCCAACGAAATCCTCACCGCGCGCCACTTGCGGACGATCGAAGGCGGCCTCGACCTGCGCGACGTGCATTGCCCGGTGCAGGCCGGCGGACTGTTGACGGTCCTCCAACTTGCGCCTCGCGTCGCGGGTCAGGCCAAGACCGCATTGCTGGCCGCGCTCTCGGGTCCCTCGACGCTCGCGAGGATGGCGGTCGCGATCGATCCGGACGTGAGCGCAACCGACCCCGCCGAACTCATCTGGGCCATGGCGAGCCGCGTGCACGCGCAGAGCGATATCGCGATCATCGAAGGCGCCAGCGGGGTACCTTCGGATCCGCTGGCGCGCCCGGTCGGGCGCGGTGCGGCGGTGAGCACAAAGTGGATCTACGACGCGACAATCCCGCTGGGTGCCAGCGGCGGCGAAGGCCCGGAAGCCTTCGCGCGCGCCACGCCCAAGGGGTTGAGCGAATAACCGCTCGAAGAATTCGACTCTGACACCATTTTTAAATTGGTGTCAGAGTCGATTTTCCTGGTGCGCTATTCGGCCTTCGCGCCGGACTCCTTGACGACCCTGGCCCATTTGACGAGTTCGGCGCGCACGAGATTGCCGAGGTCCTGGGGCGAGCCGCCGTTGATCGTGTACCCCTGCGCCATCAGCTTCTCGCGAATGTCCGAATCGGCCAGGGCCGCCGCGAATTCCCTGTTGAGGCGCTGCACGATGGCCTCGGGCGTCGCGGCCGGCACGAAAAGCGCAAACCAGGTCGAGACTTCGTAGCCCGTCACTCCGGTTTCGGCCACCGTAGGCAGGCCGGGAAAAGCCGCCAGGCGCTGGGCCGTGGTGACCGCAATCGGGCGCACGCGGCCGTCCTTGATCAGGGGAAGCGAAGGCGGCATGTTCGCGAACATCACGTTGACATCCCCGCGCGTAACCGCAATGACGCCTTCGGAACTGCCCTTGTACGGAACGTGGACCATCTTCACGCCGGTCAGCATCTCGAACAACGCCGCCGACATGTGCTGCGACGTGCCCGACCCGTTGGAGGAATAGGTGATCGTGGACGGTTTCGCCTTGGCGGCCGCGATCAGGTCCGGGATGGTCTTGTACGGCAGTTGCGGGTTGATGATGACCACGTTGGGGATGCTCGCGAGATTGATCACCGGCGCGAAATCCCTGACCGCGTCGTAGCCGACCTTCGAATACAGCGCGGGGTTGACCGCATGCGAGGCGGCCGTCCCGAGCAACAGGGTGTAGCCGTCGGCGGCGCCCTTGGCCACCTGCTCGCTGCCGACACTGCCGCCTGCGCCGGGACGGTTCTCGACCACGATCTGCTGGCCGAGGGCCGCGCCGACCTTGGGCGCGATCAGCCGGGCGAGGATGTCGGTGCTACCGGGGCCGTACGGGACTACCCAGCGGATCGGCTTGGTCGGCCACGCCTGCGCACAGGCGCCGACGCAAACGGCCAAGCCTGCCAGAAACCCGGAAATCCTCAACATTCCATTTTGTAGAGTCAATATCCGTGCGGCTCTCATGTCAGTTAGTATCCTGAAAATAGAATAACTCAGGCGCCCTGCCAATTCAGCCGGACGCGCGCAATCGCCATGCCCACCGCCGCCTGCGAAGGCTCCACGACCGGGATGCCGAGTTCGTCCTGCAGCGGCTTTCGGTAGCGGGCCATGCCGGCGCAGCCCATGACGATCACGTTGGCGCCATGTACGTCGCGCAGGGCCTTGCCCACGTCGACCATCCGGCCGAAGGTTTTCTTCTCGTCGGACAACTCGGTCACACCCAGGCCGACCGGCAACTCGCCCGCGAGGCGGTCCATCACGCCCATTGCGCCGAGATACCTCAGGTGGCGGGGAATCGATTTCTGCAGGATTGCGATCACGCCGAACTTGTGGCCGAGGGTCATCGCGGTGAGCACGCCGCATTCGGAAATCCCGAGCACCGGCTTCGCGGTCGCCTCGCGAACGGAATGCAGCCCCGGATCGCTGTAGCAGGCGATCACGAACGCGGCATAGTCAGCCTGCCTCTCGCGCACCAAGTTCGTCATCGGCCCGATAACACCGTCCACATGCTGCTGGGTCTCGATGCCCGGCGGGCCTTCCCTGAGCGTCACGCATTCGATTTGCGGCCCGCCGGGAATGCGCAGCGGCGCCATGGCCTCGTCGATGCCGCGGGTCACGGCTTCGGTCGAGTTGGGGTTGATGACGAGGATCCGGTCCATTAGCGCATCGCCAGTTGCTTGTGTTCGAAACGGGAGAGCAGCCGCACCAGCGGCCACAGGCAGACGAGGTAGATGATACCCGCCGCGATGATCGGCGTGGCGTTGTAGGTGACCGCCTGGGCCTGCCGCGCCGCGTAGAGCAATTCGGGCAAGGCCACCACGCTCGCGATCGAGGTCAACTTGACCACTTCGAGCGTGTTGCCGATGAGGTCGGGCAGCACGTTCTTCACCGCCTGCGGCAGGATCACGCGGGTCATGTACTGCGTGGCCGACAGACCCAAGGATCTCGCCGCCTCGAACTGCCCGCGCGGGATCGACTCGATGCCCGCGCGGAAGATCTCGCCGTAGTAGCTCGAAGTGTTGAGCAGGAACGCGAGGGCGACGGCCGCGAACGCAGGCAGGTCCAGGCCCAGGAAGGGCAACCCGAATGCAATGAACATCAGCAGCACCAGCGGCGGAAAAGCGCGAAAGAAATCCACATAGGCGATCACCGCCCAACGCATCCACCGCGCCGGCGCCCGCGAGGCGATTGCCACGGCCAACCCTCCCGCAACGCCCAGCGGGATCACGACTACGCAAAGCAACACGGTCATCCCGAGCCCTTTGAGCAGGTAAGGCCACGCCTGCTGCAGGATGCCGAGATTGAAGAAATTGACGAGCAGGCTGTCCACGCGCTCAGCGCTTCCACGCAAAGCGCGTTTCCACCCAGCGGCCGAACCACACCACCGGCAGGAACAGGATCAGGTAGGCCGCCGCGCCGAGGGTCAATGGCGAAGGATTGTAGGAAAACGAATAGGCGCCCTGCGCCTGGTAAAGGATTTCGCCCACCGCGACGACCGCGCCGAGCGCCGTGTTCTTGGTGATCGCGATGGTCCGGTTGGTGAGCGGCGGGATCGTGATGCGCACCGCTTGCGGAAGGACGACGAAGCGCAGGGCCTGGAAGAACTCCAGGCCGATCGCGCGGGCCGCCTCCCATTGCCCTTTCGGCACCGCCAGAAGCCCGGCCCAGAAGATTTCCTCGGCATAGGCGGTGAGGACCAGCGACAGCGCAAGCCAGGTGGCCACGAACCCCGACATGCGTATGCCGACCGTGGGCAGCGCGAAGTAGAACAGGATGATCACCACCAGCGGCGGCAGCGCGCGGAACGCATCGACGAACACGATGATGAAGAAGTTGACCACCCTGACCCGCGCCGCGCGCACCACCGCGAGCAGCAGGCCGCACGCGATGCCGGTGACCACGACGGCGAGGGCCAGCTGGATCGTGACGAAGAACCCTTCGACGATCTTCGGCAGGTACTGGGCCATGACCTGCCAGTTGAGGAAGGTCTCGGCGAACTTGCTCATCTAAGGGGAGACTCCTGCGCCGGCCTCCCGGCCACGCACTACTTGCAGCGCGGCGTATGCGGCGTCGGGTCGTAGCCGGCCATCCCCGGCACGCCGTAGCCCGGGAAAGCGGTGACCGCGGCCGAACCCGCCTCCGGCTTTGCGCCAAACCACTTCTCGTGCAGCTTGGCAACGGTGCCGTCCGCTTTCATGCACTCGATGGCTTCATCGAAAGCATTCCTGAGCTTGTTGTCGTCCTTGCGGAACACCGCGCCCCAAACCAGTCCCTGGTCGACCTTGAGGGTCGCGATCCTGAGCTGGTTGTTCGATTTGTGGGCCGCATAGGCCCCGGTGGTGTTGCCGGTGAGTCCTGCATCCGCCCGCCCCGCGATGATGGCCTGCATCGCGTCGGCATTGGTGCCGTAGGACTCGGTCTTGTAACCGTACTTGGCGGCGTTGTCCTGCAGCCACTTGTCGTAGGCCGAGCCTTTGTTGGTCGAGACCGTCTTGCCCTTGAGATCGTCCAGCGACTTGAGGTCGGGCTTTCCGGCGCCGACGACAAACGCGTAGTAGGTATTGAGGTAGCCCTCGGAAAAGAGCAGGTTCGCGGCGCGCTCCGGCGTCACCGTGGTGGGTGCGCCGACGAAATCGAGCTTGCCGGCGTTCATCGCCGGGATCAGGCCCGAGAACTCACCCGCGAACACTTCGATTTTGCGGCCCATGCGCTTGCCCGCCTCGAGGACGAGGTCCACGTTGAAGCCCTCGATGCCGCCGCCCATCTTAGGCATCGCATGCGGGGCGAAAGTGCCGTCGAATCCGGCCACCAGCGGCTTGTCCTGCGCGAAGCCGGAAAACGTAACGGCACAGAGGGCCGCGGTTGCGGCAATGGCTGCGAACTTGTTCATGTGTGTTCTCCTGATCATTGCGGCTGGATGCCTGCCGCGCGCACTAGCTTTCCCATTTCTTCGATGTCGCGCCGGAACTGCCCGGCATAGGCTTCGGGGCTCGCAAACGTGAGCGGATCCATCGCCTGCTTGCCGAAGGCCTCGCGCACGTCCGGCATGGCCATGACTTTGCCCATCTCGGCATGCAGCCGGTTGACGATGTCCTTGGGCAGGCCGGCGGGTCCCATGATGCCGATCATCGCGCCGAAGTTGTAGTCGAAGCCCTGCTCGACAAAGGTGGGGACGTTTGGCAGCGCCCCCGCGCGCTTGTCCCACGTGGTGCCCAAAGCGCGCAGCTTGCCAGCATTGATGTGCTGCAGCGGTGTCTGCACAAGGTCGAACATCATCTGGATATTGCCCGCCAGGAGGTCGACCACCGCCTGCGACGCACCCTTGTAGGGCACATCGACGATCACTACGCCGGTCTTGAGCTTGAACAGCTCCGTGGCCAGGTGCAGGGTGTTGCCCACGCCGGCCGAGCCGAAGTTGACCTTGCCCGGATTGGCCTTGGCGTGGGCCACGAGCTCCTGCACGTTCTTCGCGGGCACGCCGGGGTGCACCGACAGCACCAGGGGCGAAATGATCGCGTTGTTGATCGGCACCAGGTCTTTTTGCAGGTCGTACGGCAGCTTCTTGTAGAGGTGAGGCTGCGCGCCGTAGGTGGTGAGTCCCGCAAGCAGCAGCGTGTAGCCGTCGGGCGCGCTTTTCACCACGAACTCGGTGGCGATCAGGGTGTTGCCGCCAGGCTTGTTTTCCACCAGCACCTGTCCGCCGAGCAGCGGCCCGAGCTTTTCGGCGAGCGCCCGGGCGGTGAAGTCCGAGGAACCGCCGGCGGTGTACGGGACGATGATCTTCACCGGGCGCGTCGGGTACCCCTGTGCCAGCGCCGACGGCGTGGCCAGCAACGAAGCGAGCAGGCAAACCCAGGCGGCAATCAGGCGAAGCATTTTCATCCTTTCATCGAACAGGCCGAATTGGCTATGCACGAAGTGTACCAACTGTGACCCTTGCTAGATTCCCCAACGATGGAAAACCACGGATTTCTCGCCCAGGCGCTGATTTACCTCGCCGCCGCCGTCATTGCGGTGCCGATTTCCAAGCGCCTCGGCCTCGGCTCGGTGCTCGGGTTCCTGCTTGCGGGCGTCGCGATCGGCCCGTGGGGGCTCAAGCTGATCGGCGATGTCGATGCGATGCTGCACTTCTCCGAGTTCGGCGTGGTGCTGCTGCTGTTCCTTGTCGGCCTCGAGTTGAACCCGAAGCGCTTGTGGAGCCTGCGCACGTCGATTTTCGGCATGGGCACGCTGCAGGTCGTGGCGACGACGCTCGCGGTCGCGGCGCTCGGGGTTGCGTTCGGCGCGCCGTTGGCGCTTTCGCTCGTGGCCGGGATGGGGGTCGCCATGTCCTCCACGGCCATCGCCCTCGCTACGCTTGAGGAAAAGAACCTGCTGCCGACCCCGGGCGGGCAGGCGTCCTTCTCGGTATTGCTGTTCCAGGACATCGCGGTGATCCCCCTCATGCCGTTGCTTTCGCTGATGGCCCCGGCCAGCGCCGGCAGCGCGGGATTCGACCTCTGGGCCGCCGCACGCGCGATCGGCCTGATCGTGCTGCTGGTCGTCGCCGGCCGGTTCCTGCTGCGGCCCCTGCTGCGCTACGTGGCCAACACCGGCCTGCGCGAGATCTTCATCGCTTTCTCGCTGCTGCTCGTGATCGGCATCGCGCTGCTGATGCAGTCGGTGGGTTTGTCCGCCGCGCTTGGCACTTTCCTCGCGGGCGTGCTGCTCGCGGATTCCGAGTACCGCCACGAACTGGAACTCGACATCGAACCGTTCAAAGGGCTGCTGCTGGGCCTGTTTTTCATTTCGGTCGGCATGTCGGTGGATCTCGGCCTGTTCGTGCGCGTGCCGATGGTGGTGCCCGGCATCGCCCTAGGCATCGTGGCCCTGAAGGTCGCCCTGCTGCTGGCGATCGCCCGGGCATTCAAGCTTTGCGGGGCCGACGGCGCCCTGTTCGCTCTGGGCCTGTCGCAGGTCGGCGAATTCGCTTTTGTGCTGTTCGGCGTAGCCACCACCGAGCGCATCATCACTAAGGAGAACGCGGACATCCTGAACGCAGCGGTGGCCGCTTCGATGCTGAGCACACCGCTCCTGATGATCCTGTACGAGAAAGTCATCGTCCCGCGGATGGCGATCGGCGAAACGCGCGAGGCCGACGTCATCGACGAGGAGAACCCGGTGATCGTCGCCGGCTACGGTCGCTTCGGGCAGGTGGTGGCGCGCCTGCTGAATGCGCGGGGCATCGGCACCACGTTCGTCGACCACGACCCCAACCAGATCGAACTCGTGCGCCGCTTCGGGCAAAAAGCCTACTACGGCGATATCACGCGGCTGGACCTCCTGCACGCCGCGGGCGCGGCCAAGGCGAAACTGCTTGTGATCGCGGTCGACGACAAGGGGGCGGCGCTTTCGACCGCCCGGCTCGTGCAGGCGCATTTTCCGCATCTCGCGATCCTGGCACGGGCCTACAGCCGCACCGAAGCATTCGAATATGCCGCGCTCGGCATCCCGGCGATCCGCGAGACCTTTGGCTCGGCCATCGACGCAGGCGAATCCGCATTGCGGGTCCTCGGCCACAGCGCACACGAGGCGCAGCGGCTCGCCCACCAGTTCCGCCGCCATGACGAAGACCTGCTCGCGCAGGCGGCCCCGCACCGTGGTGACGTGAAGAAATTGATCACCATCGGCCGCCAGGGCCGCGCCGACCTCGAAAAGCTCCTGCAGAAAGAGCAGCAGGCGCCCCAGCCTGCCCCCGGCGAGGATGCCTGGTAGATAAATAGTCTATACCTATTATTTATATACAACTTAATCATTGGACGCTATCGGTTCGCGTCGGCAGACTTCGCCCATCGAATCTCAACCTCCCCAGGAGCCAATGATGTCGCAGACCAAAGAAGGCCAGCAAATTCCGAAGGTTACGTTCCGCACCCGAACCGCGGGCGAATGGAAGGACGTCACCACCAACGCCTTGTTCAAGGGCAAGACCGTCGTCGTGTTCTCGCTGCCGGGCGCCTTCACGCCCACCTGCTCGACCACCCACCTGCCCCGCTACAACGAACTCGCGCCTGCGTTCTTCGCCAACGGCGTGGACTCGATCGTGTGCCTCTCGGTCAACGACGCGTTCGTCATGAACGAGTGGGCCGCCGGCCAGGAGTCCGACAACATCGCGATGATCCCGGACGGCAACGGCGAGTTCACCGAAGGCATGGGCATGCTGGTCGACAAGGCCGACCTCGGCTTCGGCAAGCGCTCGTGGCGCTATTCGATGCTCGTGAAGGACGGCGTGGTGCAGAAGATGTTCGTCGAGCCGACCAAACCGGGTGACCCGTTCGAGGTCTCGGACGCGGACACCATGCTCGACTACGTGAACCCGAAGGCGAAGAAGCCCGACCAGGTCGCGATGCTCACGCGCGAAGGCTGCTCTTTCTGCGCCAATGCGAAGAAGCTGCTGAAGGACCTCGGCTACGATTACTCGGAAGTCTCGCTGCCGAACGCCAACCGCAGCCGCATCGTGGGCGCGATCACCGGCCAGGGCACGGTCCCGCAGGTGTTCATCAACGGCAGGCACATTGGCGGCTACACCGAGCTCGAAAGCTGGGCGAAAAAAGCGGCCTGATAGGAGAAGAGGGGGCGCGGCCCCCTCCTCGAGACCTCCCCCGCGGGTCATACCGTGAGCGGGCTACTCCTTGGCGCAAGGCCAGGACGCTCCCGGCTTGAGGCCGGCGGGCAGCCGGGTCTGCTTGTCCCCGCAGGCGGAATCGAGTTGGGACTGGGTGAGGCCCTGCGTGCCGGACAGGTCGACGCCTTCCAGGCGCGTGCGGAACATGCGCGCGTTGGTGAGCCGGGTACCCTCCATGCGGACCTTGACCAGGATGGTCCGCGTCAGTTCGGAGCCTGTGAGGTTCACCGCCTTCAGGTTCGCGTCTTCGAGCGAGGAGCGGGGCAACTCCGCCTTCTCCATGTTCGCATTCGTGAGGTCGGCCGACTTCAGGTTGGTTCGGATCAGTTCCGCCTTGGTGAGGTCCGCTCCGATGAGCTTGGCGCCGCTCATGTTGGAGCGGTAGGCGCTGGTTTCCACCAATTTCGCGCCCGAGAGGTCCGCCCCGCTCAGGCGGACCCGCTCGAGGCTGGCACGGGACAGGTCCGCGCCGGCGAGATTCGCATTCGCGAGATCCGTGCCGCCGAGATCCGCGCGCCCTTCAGGTCGGCCTTGCCCAGCATCAGGCGTTGTTTCTCGCAGCCGTTCCAGTCGACCCCGGACTTCGGGGCATCGCTGCACGCGGCGTGCGCGGCCATCGGGCACAGGCCAATGGTGAGGATCAGCGCAGCTGCGCGCATAAGGTTTTCACTTTCGGGTGCGTGTAAGTAGCCCATTTCAACAGAACGTCCCATGGGCCGCAATGCGGCGGGGCTTCCGCGATGGGCCGCAGGGCCGGTTAAGATTGGGGCGTTCCCATCCACCGAAAGGCGGCCAAAGTGCGCAATCCTCCCCACGCCCCGTGCACTTTCGTCATATTCGGCGGAACCGGCGACCTGATGCGCAAGAAGCTCCTGCCCTCGCTCTACCGGCTCGCGCAGAACGGCGCCTTCGACAAGGGCTGCCAGGTGCTCGGCGTCGCGCGCGACCGTTCGCTCACCGATAAGCAATTCCGCGCCTGGGCGCGCGCGGCGCTCAGCGACCTCGGCCTCCCGGCCGGCGACCGGGACTGGTGCGACCAGTGCCT
The DNA here is from genome assembly GCA_947482825.1 of Betaproteobacteria bacterium. Taxonomy (GTDB): domain Bacteria; phylum Pseudomonadota; class Gammaproteobacteria; order Burkholderiales; family SG8-39; genus SZAS-79. Next base: position 12,028 of record CANKMT010000030.1, read on the forward strand.
GCACTACCAGCCGGTCGACATGAACAGCCCCGACGATTTCAAGGCACTCGCCGCGCGCATCGGCGCGTTGGAGGCTGGGCGATCCGCGGGCAACCGGGTGCTCTACCTCGCGCTTCCGCCGGCGTCCTTCGAAGGCACCATCGAAGCGCTCGGCAAGGCGGGACTGAATCGGAGCAAGGGATGGACGCGGCTTGTCGTCGAAAAACCTTTCGGGCATGACCTTGACTCGGCGCTTCGCCTGAACGCGCTGGTGCACAAGTATTTCGACGAAACGCAGATCTACCGCATCGACCACTACCTCGGCAAGGAAACCGTCCAGAACCTGCTCGCGTTCCGCTTCGGCAACGCGCTCTTCGAATCGGCATGGAACCGCGATCACATCAAGAGCGTGCAGATCAGCGTGGCCGAGCAGACCAGCATCGGCTCGCGCGCCGGTTACTACGAGAACACCGGCGCGTTGCGCGACATGGTGCAGAACCATCTCACCCAGCTCCTTACACTCACTGCGATGGAGGTGCCGGCGGCGTTTGCCGCCGACAGCATCCGGTTCGAAAAGGTCAAGGTGCTGCGCTCAGTTGCGCCGATCGGCCGCGATGCGATCGTCTTCGGCCAGTACGCGCCTGGGAAGGTCGATGGCAAAAAGCTGCCCGGCTACCTGCAGGAGCCCGGCGTTACGCCGCGTTCGCGCACCGAAACCTACGTGGCCATGCGGCTCGAGGTGCAGAACTGGCGCTGGCAGGGCGTGCCGTTCTACCTGCGCACCGGCAAGAGCATGCCGCAAAGGTCGACGCGCATCGTGATCGACTTCCGCAAACCGCCGGTCGCCCTGTTCAGGACCGTCGGGCGACGACCGCACCGGAACACCCTCGCGATCAACCTGCAACCGGACCAGGGCTTCGACCTGACGTTCGAGGTGAAATCGCCCGGCGATCGCTTCACGCTGCAGACCGAGCGCATGCAGTTCCGCTACCCGGAAATCAAGGACTCGCTCTGGGACGGCTACGAGACGCTGTTGCTGGAGATCGTGCGCGGCGACCAAACGCTGTTCGTCCATGCCGACGAAACAGAGGCCTCGTGGCGCCTCTACGCGCCGCTGCTGCGCAGGCGCTCGATGCCGCATCCCTACGCCGCCGGAAGTTGGGGCCCTGAAGCAGCCGACAAGCTGATGCGAGCCACCGGCGGCGACTGGACCACGTAAAAATGGTGTCAGAGTCGATTTTCTTGCGGAGCATGGGACGGTCCCGGGATTCCCGGAAGAATTCGACTCTGACACCATATTCTTTTGGTGACGGGGCCGGCAAGTTCATGGGAGCCACCGGCGGGGACTGGATCATCTGATGGCGGCGTATGCGCGCTCGGCGGCCAGGGACTGGGTGCGCGAGCACTTTCGCGGCTATTTCACCGTGCTGTACACGCCTTTCCTCAATGACGGCGAGATCGACCAGGCGGGGCTGAGGCGAAATATCGCGGCGACGCTTGCCTTGCCCGGCGTCGGCGGCCTCTCGGTCCACTCGATCCACCAGGAATTCTGGACGCTTACGAAAACCGAACGCAAAAGGGTCACCGAGATCGCCATGGAGACCGTGGACGGAAGAGTACCGGTGGTCGTCGGCGTTTCGGACAACAGCGCGCGCAATGTCGTCGATCTGGCCTGGCACGCGCAGGATTGCGGCGCAGACGCGGTCATGGTCTGGCCGCCTTTCTACGGCCCCCGCACGGCCGACGGGGTGCGCGCCTTCTACGAGTATGTCGCCGCCCGCATTGACATAGGCATGATCGCGTACAGCACCACTCTCACAGAGCTCGGCTACTACCTCGACCCCGGTCAGGTGGAAGCCCTGTTGCCGATCGAAAACCTCTGCGCGGTCCAGAACACCACCGTGGACATGGCGCTCTACGCGGAGATGATGGAACGCGTCGGCACACAAATCAGCGTGACGACATCGCTGGAAGAGACCTTTCTCCATGGCAAGCAGGCGTTCCCCGATGACCGGGCGCCGGATTTCCTCCTTGGCGCATCACGGCCGCTGTTCGTGCAAAACGCCGCACAGCCGCGATGCGGGCGGTTCATCGAGGCGGTGCTCAGGAAGGATTTCGAAAAAGCGGCCGAGGAAGTGCGCGGCATCACGGCCATCGCCGCCAAGCTGCAGAGCCGCTACTTCGCGCGCGGCTTCCATCACATTGCGCTGTCCAAGGAAATCACCCGTCTGTTCGGCATGGCCACCGGCGGCACGCGCCCGCCGCTGGGCGCGCCCTCCGCGGAGGAACTTGCCGAGTGCTCCGAAATCCTCGTTTCGGCCGGACTGCTCGAGCGTAGCGTCAGCTAGCCTCCACATTCCCCAGGAACTCCAGCAAACCCGCCACACAGCGATCCGGGTAGCCGTCGCAGATGTTGTGCGCACCGGTGTCGAAGAGCTTGAGTTTCGACCCTTTGATGCGCTTGTGCATGTCGTCGTAGGCGCTCGCATGGCCGATTTTTTCCTTGCCGGCCGCGACGATGAGCGTCGGGCACTTGATGCGGCCGACATCCTCCATGAAATCGTGCGTGGTCATGTGGGTCACGAAGCGGGCGATGAAGGACGGGTCGTTCGAGCCGGCCTGCTCGATAAACCACTGCACCAGCTTCGGGTCGGCGTTCGAGTCGAAACGCTCGTCGATGGTGTCGGCGAGGAACTTCTTGAGGCCCACTTCCTTCACTTTCGGGATCCACGTAAGCGCGTGGCTGTTCTTGAGGCCCGGGGTCGAGCCGTAGATCGCCAGCGTCTTCACGCGGTCCGGGTGGTGGATCGCAAGCTGTTGCGATACATAACCACCGGCCGAGTTGCCGACGATGTGCGCGCTCTTCGCGCTGACGAGATCCAGCAACTCGATCGCATCGCCCACCAGATGCCCGAGTGAGAAAGGTTCGCTCTCTTTGGGGACGGGCGAGGCCCCGTGGCCGCGCAAGTCCAGGCGCACCACGCGGTACTTTCGCGCGAGAGGCGGAACCCACTTGAACCAGCGGCGTGAATTGCCCATCGCCGCATGCAGCAGCAACAGCGTGTCGGGCTGCGTCCACGGGTCGGTGAAGTCGTCGACGTAGTACGCGAGCTTCGCGCCGTCGCGCGCGGTGAATGTCTGTGCGTTGAAGTTGAGCATTCTTCCTAGCCTTTGAAAGGAAATTTCTTGTCGTAGAGGTCGGCCGCGTCTTCCACGGCCATGAAGGTGGCGCCCTCCTCGGCGAGCGTCTTCAGCAGCTTTTCGAGTACCGTCATGCGATGCCCGCGCCCGATCACGAACGGGTGGAAGGTGTAGTTGAGGATGCCCCAGTCGGTGAGGCCTTGCATGTAGCGGAAATCGGCGATCCAGTTGCCGAGCACCGATTCGGCGTTCATGAGCCCGGGCAGGATGGTGGTCTTGGTGCGCAGGAACTCGAAGTGCGGGTAGTCGTCGAGCGTCCAGCTCACCGGCATTTCGATCAACCGCGTTTCCTTGCCGAAGACCGCGGGTTTCTCCAGCTCGATCACATCGCCCTGCCGGATGCGATAGGGACTATGGTCGTTGCCCATCATGCTCGACTCGTAGAAGAACCCGTGCTTGAGAAACAAGTCCACCGAATTGGGCGACAGGTCCCAAGAGGGCGAGCGGTAGCCGCGCGCATACCGCCCGGTCAGTTTCTTGATCTGCTCGTTGGCGCGGACGAGGCCGGCCTCCTCCTGCTCGCGCGTCATGTCGTTCGGCGGCATGTGCGTCCAGCCGTGGTGCCCGATCTCGTGACCGGCGTCGAAAACCTTCCTGCAATGGTCGGGATAGGTTTCGAGCGTATGCCCCGGGACGTACCAGCTCGCGCGCACCTTGTATTTCTTCAGCAGGTCGAGGATGCGCGGCACCGCGACCGGGCCGAACTCGCCGCGCGAGATCGGGGTCGGGCTGGTGAGCCCGCGCGAGATGAAGCCGGACATCGCGTCGAAGTCGAAGCTGATGGTTGCTACGTGGGTGGCCATGGATGAATCCCTTTCAGTAAGCGGAACGCCCGCCATCCGCGGGAATGGCTGCGCCCGTGATCATGCGCGATTCGTTCGAGGCGAGAAACAGCACGATCGCAGCGATGTCTTCGGGCTCGCCCATCCAGAACGGGTAGGTCTTGAGCTGCTCGGTCACGTTCTGGCGATCCGGCGCGCTGCCCGGCTGGCCCGGCATGCCGTAGGTGGCCCGCACCCGCTCGGTATTGGTCCGGCCGGCGCAAATGCAGTTCACGCGGATATTGTCCTTTGCGTAGCTGGCCGCAAGCGCGCGGGTGAGGGAAATGATCGCCCCCTTCGCCGCCGTATAGATATGCGCCGGGTTCGCGCCGCGCAGGCCCGCGCCGGAGGACATGTTGACCACCGCGCCGCCCCCGGCCTCGATGATCTTCGGGATCACGTGCCGGCACGCGAGCATCGTGCCTTTGACGTCGAGCGTCATGGTCCGGTCCCAGACCGCCATATCGACCTCCGCGATCGGCGAGTCTTCGGGCAACGAGCCGCCGGCCGAATTGAACAGCGTGTCGATCCGCCCGAACTTCGCGATCCCAGCGGCCACGGCAGCTTCGACGCTGGCCTCGCTGGTCACGTCCATCTTGACGAAGATCGCCTCGCCCCCCTGCGCTTTCACCGCATCGGCGCTTGCCTGCCCGGTCACCGGATTGATGTCCGTAACGATGATCTTCGCGCCCTCGCGCGCAAACATCAGCGCGCACGCTTTCGCTATACCGGCCCCTCCGCCGACGAGGAAGGCCACCCTGCCTTCGAGCCTTTTCACAGTTTTTCCTCCACTTTCACGCCATAAAGGCGGTTCGCCGCCTCGCTGCTCACGATGCCGTCGCGGACATCTTGCAGCACGCTTTCCCGATTCCGACTGCGCGGATCACCAAAGCCGCCGCCACCGGGCACGGTCAATTCAAGCACGTCGCCGGGACGCAGTTCGATCTGCATGCCGAGCACGACGCGCACGCCGTTGACCTCGGCCACCGGTTCCGGCACTTCGTCGCCGCCTTCCAGCCCGTAAATAGGCACGCCGAAGCGGCCGCCGCGCACACCCGCAAGGATGTGGCCATCGAGGTCTGCATCCTCCGGCACGCGAATCACCACTCGCTGGCCGGCGCCGCCGCGCTGACGGCCAGCTCCCGCGGAATCAGTGGCAAAGGATTTCACCTCGAATCGGATCGGTGCGTCGCCTTCGATCACTTCGATCGGGATGCTGGCGACGTTGGCCGGGTACGACAGGCAGGAGATCCCGTCGCGCGTCCCGCGCGCGCCCAGCCCGCCGTTGAACGTGACCACTGCGTAAAACGAGCGGCCATCGCGGCGCCGCCCGGTGAAATTGCCATACCAGAGCGGTGTCGAGCCACTGCCGGCCACCAGCCGGTCCGGCACTGCCTTGGCAAGGCAACGCATGATGAGTTCCGGCAGCATGTGCGCGATCACCGTTCGGCCCCAGGTGGCGGCGGGGAAGCGCGCATTCAGCACCGAAGCCTCGGGCGCCACAATCTCGATCGGCCTCATGCACCCCTCGTTATTCGGCACTTCGGGGTCGAGCAGGCACTTGAGCGGGTAGACGGAATACGAGCGCGTCATGTTCAGCGTGACGTTGATCGCGCGCGGAATCTGGCCGGAGGAGCCGGCGTAATCGAGCTTGATGGCGCCGTCGCGGATCGTGGTGCGCAAGGCCAGGCGCACCGGTTCGTTGTAACCGGCAACACCCGAGAGCGTCATTTCGGCCTCGAACTCGCCTTCAGGCAGCGCGCGGATCGCGCGGCGCATGCTCGCCTCGCTGCGCTTGATGATCTCGTCGGCCAGCGCTTCGAGCCCTTCGAGTTGCGCATCGTCCATGATGGCTGCGAGGCGCGTGGCGGCCGCGTGGCTCGCCGCAACCTGCGCGCGGATATCGCCCGTGACCTTGTCCGGCTCGCGCACGTTGGCGCGAATGAACTCGAACACCGTTTCTTCGGGCTCGCCCTCGCGGTACAGGCGGACGATCGGGATCTTGAGGCCTTCCTCGTAAACGTCGCGGCTCTCGAGCGTGGCGAGTCGCCCGCCCACGTTGAGGTGGTGAACCACGACCAGCACATACGCCACGAGCTTTCCGCGCCGAAAGACTGGCATGGCCACCGTGATATCGATCAGATGGCCGCTGGCGAGCCAAGGGTCGTTGGTCACGAACACGTCGCCCGGCTTTGCTGCGCGAAATCCGGCATGGCCGAGGAAGTTCGGGATCGTGAAAGGCAGGATGCCGAGGAGCCCCGGTGTCGAGTGAGTCGACTGGGCGAGCATGCGCCCGGACGGATCGAAGATCGCGCAGGCGTAATCGTGGAAGTCGCGGATCACGCTCGAAAACGACGTCCTCACGAGCGTGGTCGCCGCTTCGTCCACCGTCGTGACCAGCCGGCGCCAGAGCAACTCGATCTGCAGGGGGGTCAATGCGGGTGCCATGTCCGTGTCCTAGGCCACTTCGATCATCAGCATGCCGTACTCGTTGACCGTAAATGCCCCACCCGGACCGATGAGCGTGGTGGTTTCACGTTCTTCGACGAATGCGGCGCCCGTGTGGCAATGTCCCTCGCTGAGCTTATAGCGGTCGAACACGGGGCAGTCGAAATAGCCGGCGCTGCCGAAGTACGCGCGTCGCACGCCTTTCCTGGCCGCATCGATTCCCGACGATGCCACGGCCGGCTTTGCGGGTACGAAAGGTCTCGTGGCCGGCTGGCGCGCATTGAGCCGCAGGTTCACCAATTCGATGTCAACGTCCGAATAGATCCGGCCGTAGTGCAACTTGTATTCCGTCTCGAATGCCGCTCGGATCGAAGCCACGCTGAGCGTCCCCGACTTGAGCGGCACGCGCACGTTGTAGCCCTGCCCGCGATAGCGCAGGTCCGCGACCCGCTTCGCAACGAGTGTTCGCCGCTCAGTCTTGAGAAGTTGCGCCGCTTCGACGAGCATTTCGGCAAACAGCCTCTCGAGTTCAGCAGGCACGGCTGCAACGAGAAGCCCGCGCGAAGTGCGCACACGGTCGATTGCCAGATCCTCCACGAGCATGCCGAGCGCCGACATCACGCCCGCGGCCGGTGGGACGATCAGCTTTCTTACGCCCAGCTTCTTCGCAAGTCCATAGGCGTGCACCGGGCCGGCGCCTCCGCACGCGACCATGCTCATCGCAGCGATGTCTTCGCCGCGCTCGGCGAGGTGCAGGCGCCCGGCCGAGGCCATGTCCTCGTTCGCGAGTTCGTGGATGCCGTAGGCGGCATCGATGGCCGGGATGCCGCCCAACTGCGGCGCGACGCCGGCACCGATCGCGCTGATCGCAAGCTCGGGCTGCAGGCGCATGCTGCCGCCGAGAAAATAGCCCGGATCCAGATATCCGAGCGCCACGTCGGCGTCGGTTACCGTGGCATTCGTGCCACCCAGCCCGTAGCACGCAGGCCCCGGCGAAGCGCCCGAACTCTGCGGCCCCACCTTGAGCAGGCCGAGATGGTCGATCCTCGCAATGCTTCCGCCGCCAGTGCCGATCTCGAGCAGGTCGAACACCGGCACGCTGATCGCGAATCCCGACCCGCGCTTGAACCGGTAGACACGCGCCGCTTCATACTCTTCGGCCACCAGCGCCTCGCCGCGCGCGATCGTGCAGAGCTTTGCGGTGGTCCCGCCCATGTCGAAGCACAGCAGGTTCGCCTCTCCCACCAGCGCCCCCCACCAGCGGGCTGCCGCCACGCCGCCGGCAGGGCCGGATTCGAGCACCCGGATCGGGAACTCCCGCGCCACGTCCGCGGCAAGCACCCCGCCGCCGGACTGCATGACAAACAGCTCACCGTGGAATCCGCGCTCACCGAGTCCCTCGCTGATTTTCGCAAGGTAGGCATCGACCAGCGGCTTCACGTAAGCATTGGCGGCCGTGGTGCTGGTGCGCTCGTATTCCTTAATCTGGGGCAGCACGTCGCTGGAAAGCGAGATCGCCAGCTCCGGGGCCTCTTCGCCAAGCATCGCGCCGACAGCCCGCTCGTTTTCCGCGTTGGCGTAGGAGTTCAGCAGGCAAACCGCCACCGAGCGCACATCGGCCGCTCGCAGCGCGGCCACGATCGCACGCACAGCCTCGCGCGACGGCCGCTCGAGGACGACGCCGTCAGACGACGTGCGCTCGGCCACTTCCATGCGCAATCCCCGCGGGACCAACGGCCGCGGATACTCGATCTGCAGGTCATAGACGTCATAGCGCAGCTCGTTCCTCATCTCCAGCACATCGCGGAAACCCTGCGTCGTGACCAGTGCGGTGACCGCGCCCTTGCGCTCGATCAAGGCATTGATGACCAGCGTCGTCCCGTGCACGAGCGTCGTGCAGTCAGCCAACGCCACACCGTGCGCCTTTGCCATGAGGTCCAGCCCATGGAAAATGCCTTCCGAGGGGTCGCGCGGCGTGGTGAGCGTCTTTTCGAGGCGCAGTTCGCCGGTTGCGTCGTCGATGGCAACGAAGTCCGTGAACGTGCCCCCGATGTCGGTGCCGATGCGGACGGCACCGCGCGGATTGCTCATTGGCAACTCAGATCTTGCGGGTCTGGTCGACCCACAGGCCGCGCGCGTGCAGGTGCGCGAGGCACCCGTCCACCTGCGCGTCCGAAAACAGCTCGGCGCCGACCACGCCGTGATTGACGAATTCCTTCTTCGCAACCAGGCGGACCGCATAGGCGGTCGGGAGCGCGGTCATGCGTCCCTGCGGCAGGGGATCCCAGCCTTTCGGGTGGCCGAGCGAGATTTCGACGACGCCTTCTTCTCCGGTCACGCGAACGCGCATCACATAGTTCGTGACCACGCCGGCGGGCTTCGGGCTGCCGTCTCCGTTGAGCGCCTCGCGCAGCAAAGGCTGGAAATCCACCTGCTTGCCATCGACCGTCACACGGCGCGCCGGATCCATGAGGCCGAAGGCGTGCAGCGACTTGAGCAGGTTCATGATGCTCGACTGGTAGGCGCCGCGGACCGTCACGCGTTTGGCGTTCTTGACGAATCGGGGAATGGTCTGGGGCTCCGAATGCGGCGTGTAGACGAGTTCGACTTCCTCGTCGACGCCGCGAAAGCGCGTCTTCTGCGCACCGCTGAACGGCGGCAGGTAGGACACCTTGCCGTTCTCGAAGATCGGCGCCTGCACGCCGTTCCTGAACTGGCGCAATGCTGTTTCGAGCAAGCCTTCGCTGGGATTGATCGGGCGGAAAGTCGCGTATTCGCACTCTATCGTCACTTCGCCCTTGAACTTACGCGCCCCCCAGGCGCCGAGCATGTTGGTGAGCCCGGGGCTCACGCCCATGCCGATGAGCGCCGTGACGCCGGCCGCCTTTGCCGCATCCGAGCGCGAGAACCGCTCCTCCATCAACAGCGTGCCGTGCACGTCGATGTAGGGCGTCTTCGTCGCAATGGCGGCATCCAGGATTTCCATGCACCGGGCCCCGTAGGTGCAATTGACGACCACATCCTTGCCGCGCATCAGCTGTTCGATCTCGCCGGTGCTTTCCGCCGCGGCCTTGCGCGTGGTCACGCGCCCGGACGGGTCGAGCGCAGCCGTCGCGGCCAGCGCCTTGTCATCGAAGTCCACCGCGAGGATCCGGGCCTCTTTTTCCGAATCGAGGATGTCTCGGGTAAGCGCGCGGCCGATGTTGCCGGCGCCGATAAGAACGATCTGCATCTCAAGCTCTCTTCAGGTTGGGTAGGGGTTGACCCGCGCACATCCGTGCGAGTACGCCGGTATCCGGCATCTTCTCGATGCGACGAATGGATTCGATGACCTCGTCGGCGCCGGTCCATCCCGGTCGGCCAAGCGCGGCACACAGGCGAAACTTGGCGGCCACGTCGTCGTAGGTCATCGGGTTCTTCGGGTGCCCCTTGACGTACACGACCGTCTTCTCGAGGCTGCGGCCGCGCTTGTCCGTGATCGTGACGATGCCGGGCATCGGAAAGGTGCCGCGGCCTTCGCCCTGCGCCGAGACGTCGAGCTCGGCTTCGACGCGAGGCAGCAAGGCGCGCGCGCGCTCGTCCGCGAGACCGGCCGGCTGGAAGGTTTCGATTCCCACGCCGCCATGCGCCGCGGCATAGGCGACCGTGAACGGCAAACTGAACTGCGCGTCGGTCAGGCTCTGCGGATTCCACTTGCGCTCCCGCGACGTGCACACCAGGTCGTGGACTTCGCGGTTGGTGACCTTGACGGTGATCTTCGCTACGTCCGCAGCCGCAATCCCGAGTTCCTTCATCGCCGCGACAGTCGCCTCGATCGGCCCGTGCGTGTACTTGCAGCAGGGGTAGGGCGGCTTGATCGAGACGTCCATCATCAGCCAGTGCTTGCCAAGACCTTCGACCAGCGCATTGCGGTCGTACTTGCCGCGGTGATACACGGGGAAGTAGCCGAACTTGCCTTCGAGGATCTCGGTCGACCCGGTCACCCCGCGCTGGGCCATCAGGGCCGAGAGCAACCCGCCCTCGACCGCGATGCCCTGCATCAGGCGCACCGTCATCGCGCCCGACACGTAGCCTTGCTGGTTGCCCGCAATGCGCGCATGCGCAATCCCGAGCGCGTGGCGCGCCACGTCCTTCGGCAGGCTAAGCATCCTGGCGCTCGCCAGCGCTGCGCCATAGAATCCGCATTGGTAACTCATCGAGCTGCCGGTTTCGCTGAAACTGATGCGCGATGCGGCCGAGGTCCGGCACACCATCTCCGAGCCCACGGCTACCGCGACGAGGAAGTCCCGTCCGCTCACCGGACCGCGACCTTCGGCCAGCGCAAGCACGGCAGGCACCACGTTGACGTTGATGTGGCAGGTGTTCTGCTCATGGACGTCATCCAGGTCCCAGGCACGCCCCGCGAGGCCGTTGAGCAGGGCGGCGGCCGGCATCGGGAGCATCGTGCCCGCCGGGAGCGCGGTGGCTTCGGGCTTGCCGCCCCAGTCGGTGTACAGCGCGGCGAGCGGTGCGACCCCTTCGCCCCTGATTCCGGCTATTGCCGCGCCAAGGGTGTCGAGCACGGCCATGCGCGTGCGCTCGAGCACTTCCGGCGCAAGGTCCTCGAATCGGGTGTTCAACCCGAGGTCGAGCAGGTCTTCGACTGCATCCATGCGTTCTCTTCTCCCCTCGCCTACTCGGCCTTGATGCCGGCCGCTTTGACGACCGCGCCGAACTTCGCGACATCGGCGCGGATGCGCGCCTGGAACTCGTCGGGCGTGCTCGACAGGGGGTCGGAGCCGCCGTCGACCATGACTTTCTGCACGTCCGGCATCGCTACGATTTTGACGATGGCCGCATTCAGCTGGTCCACGATCGGGCGCGGCGTTCCGGCCGCGGCAAGGATCCCGTACCAGGACGAGAGCTCGAAGCCGGCCACACCGGCCTCCTCCAGCGTCGGGAATTCGGGGACCGATGCGGCGCGCTTCCTCGAAGTAACTCCGAGGCCCTTCAGCTTGCCTGCCCGGACGAACCCGATTTCGCCGACGATGGTCGAGCAGTACATGTCGATCTGGCCGCCCATGAGGTCGGTGAGCGCCGGGGTGTCGCCTTTGTAGGGGATATGGACGATGTCGAGGCCGGCGATGCTCTTGAGGATCTCGATGCACAGCAGCGGCGTGCCGATGCCCGAGGACCCGTAGGTGAGCTTGCCGGGATTGGCCTTGGCGTAGGCGATCAGGTCGCGCACGTTGTTGACCGGCAGCGTTGGACGCGTCACGAGGAAATTCTGCGAGGACACGATCAGCGAGATCGGCGAGAAATCGGTGAGCACGTTGAACGGCAGCTTCGAGGAGAACGCAGGCGCGATCGTCAGGTTCGCGGTGCCGGTCAGCAGCGTGTAGCCGTCGGGGGCGGATTTCGCGACGAAGTCGAATCCGACGTTGCCGGAAGCGCCGGCCCGGTTCTCTACGACCACCGGCTGGCCGACTATCGGGGAGAGTTTCTGGCTGATCAGGCGGCCAAGGATGTCGGTCGCGCCGCCCGGTGGGTAGGGAATGATCATCCGGATCGATTTCGTCGGCCAAGCCTGCGCCGTCGCGCTTGATGGGAGGGCGGCAAAGGCAGCGGCACAGGCGGCGGTGCACAGGACGGCAAGGAGTTTCTTCATTGCGTTTCTCCAGTTGTAGTCGTTGCGGATTCGAGGAATTCGGCGTCGCGAAGCAATCGCCGCGAAATCTTTCCGGATACTGTGCGCGGCAAGGTGGCCACGAATTCGACCTTGCGCGGGCTCACCCGGTGTCGCTCGTGGTCCAAATCACGTCGCCCGGCCCCATGCCCAGTTGGCGCCAGGGCTGGCAGGACCGCACGTAGATTCCGCGAGCGGCATGCATCACCGCCTTGGGTGGACCGGACGACCCCGAGGTGAAATACATCAGCGCCGGATCGTCGGCTTTCATTCCGGCGACAAGGACTTCGCCGCCGGACACGCCGGCGACGGCGTCGAAATCAATCCACCCCGGCGGGGCCGGCGAACTCACGACCTTCAGGACTGGCATGGAAGAACCGATGGCTAGGTCCTGCCTTTCTGCCAATCGCGTTCGGTCTGCAGCGTCGCCGGATCGTCGAGGTCGACACCGAGCGCGACCACCATCCGGCCAAGCGCGCCGTAGTAGGTCGCGGACATCGCGACGTCCACGATCTGGCGCGGGGAGAAGTGCCGCTTCATTGCATCCATGATCGCGTCGGTCACCTTGAGGTCGCCAAGCGCCATGACGAAAGCCACGATCGCCTGCTCGTTGGCGGGCAGGGATGTTGGCACCCGGCCTGCGCCGATCTCGGCCACCGCGCGCTCGTCGATGCCGGCCTGGACCGCCAGCGGGCCGTGGTGGGCCCAGGCATACGGCACGCCCCGCGCCGAGGTCAGGATCGTCAACTCGCGCAGCTTCTCGGGCAGGTCGGTCTTGTACTTGACGTATTCGCCCACCCTGGCGAAATGGAGCAGCCCGCCGGGCGAATGGCCCAGCGTGCGCAGTGCATTGGAGACGAATCCGCGCGTCGCCTTGATTTCCGCGTAAACGGCGGCGAGTTCGGGATTGCCTTTGTCATCCGCAGGGGAAAGCCTTGCCATGGTTCAGAACTCCGTTGGTTCGCTGGGCTACTCGACTTTGGCGCCGGAAGCCTTGACGACTTTGTGCCAGGTGGCGACCTGGTTGCGGATATACGCACCGAACTCCTCGGGCGTGCCGCCGACTGGCAAGGTACCCAGCTTGTCGAATCGGTCGCGCACTTCGGGCGTCTGCAGGATGCGGTTGGTGTCGGCGTTGATCTTCGCCACGAGCTCTTTCGGCATGCCCGCCGGCCCCACCACGCCGAGCCAGGACACGTAGTCGTAGCCGGTCACGCCGGCTTCGGCGACCGTGGGGACGTCGGGTGCGTTCGGTGCGCGTTTGCCGCTGCTGACCGCGAGCGCCTTGAACCGCCCGGACTGCACGAAAGGCCAGGCGCCCGGCATCGAGTCGAACACCATGGTGATCTGGTTGCCCATCACGTCCTGTCCGGCGGGCGCGCTGCCCTTGTAAGGCACATGGGTGATGTCGGTCCCGCTCATCATCTTCAGCACTTCCATGAACAGGTGCATCGAAGAGCCGCTGCCGGCGGTGCCGAAGGTCAGCTTGCCCGGATTGGCCTTGGCGTAATCGAGCAGTTCCCGGAGGTTCCTGAACGGCGAATTCGGGTTCACCACCAGCACGTTGACGCTCGAATTGACCCAGATGATCGGGGTGAAATCGCGCACCGGGTCGTACGGCAGCTTGGAGCCGAACAGCGCGGGATTCGCGCCGTGGGTGTTGATCGCGGCGATCTGGAGAAAATAGCCGTCGGGCGGCGACTTGGCCACGACTTCGGTGCCGATGCTGCCGCTGGCGCCGATCCTGTTTTCGACCAGCACCGACTTGCCCCAGAGCTGCGTATACCGCTCGGCGAGGATCCGTCCGATGATGTCGGTCTGCCCGCCCGGCGCGAACGGCACCATGATGCGCACCGGCTTTTCCGGCCAGTTGGATTGCGCCGATGCGTTGAATGCAAACGAAGCCAGCACCGCCAATGCGGACCCAAGGACTCGTGCAGTTTTCACCATGGCGCACCTCCCAATGAAGAGCCGCCGCAGACGTGCAGCGTCTGCCCGGTCACGTAACTGTTGTCGGGCGAAATGAAGAACATCGCGGCCCTCGCGACATCGTCCGGCGTGCCGCCGCGGCCGACGATGCAGTTCTCGACCAGCTTACGCGCGACCTCCGGCGGATTGTTCTTCTTGAACAGCGCGGTCAGCACCGGGCCGGGCGAGATCGCGTTCACCGTGATTCCGAACTCGCCGAATTCGAGCGCCCAACTGCGTGTGAACGCAACAAGGGCCGCCTTGGTGCCCGCATAAACGGTGCGCGCTTTCTTGCCGAGAATCGAGCGCGACGACATGTTCACCACGCGTCCGAATCGCTGCTCTTTCATCGCGGGGAGGAACGCTTGCATGAAGATGACCGCCGCGCGCAGGTGCAGGTTCACCCCGTGGTCGAACGCAGCGTCGGTCACTTCCTCGAGCATCCCCGGCGTCGGGAAACCCGCATTGTTGACGAGGACGTTGACCTTGAAACGGCTCGCGATGTCGTAGGCCGCCGCGCGCGTGGTGGCCGGATCGGTGAGATCGGCCTGGACGAAGTGGTAGTCGCCTTTGAGCGGGAGATCCGGCCTTGCAATGTCCACGTTGATGACCGTGGCGCCGGCGGCGAGCAGGTGCGCGCAGATGCCTTCGCCGATGCCTGTGGTGCCGCCGGTAACGACCGCAACGAGGTTCGGCACGCTCACTCCGCCCGGATCTTGAGACGGTCGACCAGGTCGGTCCAGCCCGCAATCATCGACTGCATCTGCTGGGTGTGCTCCTGGTGGGTGTTCGCGAGGGGCAGGAACCCCAGCGAAGCAAGCCTCTCGGCATGCGCGGGGCTGCGCACCGCGTTCACGAAATGCCTGTTCAGGGTCGCGAGCACCGCCGGCGGCGTGCCCGCGGGCGCATAGATGCCCCAGTAGGAGTCCGCGTCCACGTTCTTGACGCCGAGTTCTTCGAACGTCGGCACCGTCGGCATCGCCGGGTTGCGCGTTACGTTGGTGACCGCGAGCGCGCGCAGCCTGCCGGCCTCGACATGGCCGCGGGCCGAGCTGATGCCCGCGAACTGCATGTGCACCTGCCCGCCCAGCAGGTCGATCATCGCCGGGCCGGTGCCCTTGTAAGGGATGTGCGTTATGAACACCTTGGCCGAAAGCTTCATGAGTTCCGCGGCGAGGTGGGTCGAGGTGCCCGATCCCCCGGAGGCATAGTTGAGCCAGCCGGGCTTGGCGCGCGCCAGCGCGAGCAGCTCCTGCAGCGTGTTCGCCTGCACCGACGGGTGCACCACCAGCAGCACCGGTGCATAGGCCATCATCGTCACGCCGGTAAACGCCTTTGCAGTGTCGAACGGCATCTTTGCGCGGAACAGGCCCGGGTTCACGAGCACCGCGGTGTCGGTGGCCATGACCGTGTAGCCGTCCGGCGGCGCCTTGGCGACGAGCTCGGTACCGATGATCGAATTGCCGCCCGGCCGATTCTCGATCACCAGCTGCTGGCCCATCGATGCGCTGATGGTCGGTGCAATCGTGCGCACGAGGTTGTCGGTGCCGCCGCCCGGCGCGTAAGGAATGACCACGCGCACCGGCTTGTCGGGAAACGTCTGCGCGTTCGCAGCTGCCGCAATCGCCGCGAGCAGCCCTGCGAGTGAGAGTTTCAGGCTCTTCTTCATCGTGACTCCTTAATCGAGATTCCAGAAATCGCGCATCGACGCCAGCGACTCCAGTCTATCGACCTTCGCGACCAGTCGCAGCGCCTGTGCTTCGGACATCGGGCGCTCACCGCTCGCGAGACACCCCATCACCTTGTCACGATGCTCGGCGTCCGAAAGCGGGTGATCCGGCGTGCCGGGCAGCTCGGTGGCGGTCGCTTCGAACTGCCCGCCCTGCCGGGTCCGGACTGTTACCGTCGCCGGTACGAACTTGCCGGCCTGGGCCGGATCCACTTCGATTCGGATGCGCCTGGCAAGCGCACCCACCTTCTCGTCGGCCACGGCGGACGGATGAATGTCGTCGACCAAGAAGCGTCCGCGCAGCAACGTGCTTGCAATCGAATACTGTACGCTGAACTGGGCCGCGACCTGGGGGTTTTCGCCGGGCGCGAATTGCGCCCCGACCAGCCGGGCCATGAACGGCGAAATGCGCACGCTGGCCGATTCGATGTCCGCGGCCCTGAACTCCGGACGCGAGAGGAGGTCGAGCGTCGCTTCGATCGCCGCATGGTTGCAGAAGCAGCTTGCGTACTTCTTTAGCGTGAGCGAGGCGAACCGGTAATCGCGGCCGAGGCCATCGGTGATCACCGCGTGGTCCAGTTTTGTGTACAAGGTTTCGAAGCCGCACTGGCCGTCGAACATCGCGGCCGGTGCGCTCACGCCGCATTGCGCGAGCAACGCCGAATCCACACCGTCGCGCGCCGCGAAGGCCGATTGCAACCGCTTGGTGGTTGCACGCTCGACCAGTGCCTGCTGCGTGCCGGCGGCGCGGCTCAGCGCAATGCCCATGGCCGACAGGATGCCCTCGGGCCCCAGTCCCAGCGCGCGCGCGGAGGCCGCCGCGGCGGCGAATACGCCGAGCGCCGAGGTATAGAACCAGCCCGGATGAGTCTGGATCGCCAGGCCCAGGCGGACAAGCAGTTCATCGCCGGCAATGTAGGCTGCAATGAATTCCTTGCCTCCCAGACCCCGCTGTTCGGCAACGCCGAGCACTGCCGGCACGATGACGATGTCCGCATGCACCGTGGCTTCGTCGTGCACGCTGTCGAAGTCGAGGGCGGCGGCCATGGCGCCGTTGACGAAAGCCGCCTGTGCCGCCGGGACGCTTTCGCCCGTCGTCCAGATGCGGCTGTCGCGCGCGCCGCCCTGTCGCGTAACCAGCGCTTGCAATGCGGCGATGCCTTGCGCGCCGGAACCCGCCCACGCGACGGCGAGCGTGTCGAGCAGCAGCCGCTTGGCCCGCGCGATCACCGGCGCCGGAAGGTCCTCGTAGCGCAGCCCGGCGGTCCACTGCGCCATGCGTTCTCCCAGTCCCTGGGCACGCACAGGCTCGGCTCCCGGCTTGCGGGCGAGGCTCTCAGGCATAGGCCCCCGCGAGCGGCTTGCCGGTTTGCGAGCCGGTGATATAGCCGTCGGCCATCTCCGGGTCCACCGGACGCAGGTTCTCGGCCTTGAGCCAGAGCCGGTACAGCAGGCGCTTCCTCTCGGATTGAGGCCAATCCGTGAATGCGGTGCGCCAGTGCATGACGGTGAAGTTGTTGAGCACCTGCAGGTCGCCGGGCTCGAACGCCATGTCGAGTCGATATTCGTCGCTGCGGGCCACGTCCACCATGTAATCGATCGCGCGCATCTCCAAATCCGGCACCAGCGCCCCCATGCGGCGCTGCGCTTCCTTGATTGTGCTCGCATTGAACACGCAGCTCAAAGCGCCCTTGTAGTAGCGGTAGACCGGGATCGGCTTGGGCGTGCATCCGAACGGCGCGGCCTCCGACGCATCGCCGCGAAGGTTGTGATGAAACCCGCGATACAGCCAATCGAGGTACTCGGGATGCGCCTGGAGCACCGCGTTATAAATTGCCATCGTGCTTGCGATCCGGCTCAGGCCGCCCGACTGCGCGGCGTTGATGCAGAGCAACGCCACGACGTCGGCCGGATCGGTGTGCGGGCGCTGCTCGGCATTGGTCTGCGAGGGCTTCACGTCGAGGTTGTTCACGTCGAATCCGCGGTCGGTGATTTCGGCCACAAGATCGCCCTGCAGGTTCTGCGTGACCCCCTGCCCGAGACGCGTGCCAAGCGCCCAGTACATCATCCTGATGACTTCATGGCTTCGGCCCTGCACCGGCAGGCCGCGCAGCAGGACGAAGCCCGCGCCGTGCACGACCCTCCCGCGCACGTCCTCGAGCACGCTTGCGCATTCGTCGAGCGAGAAATCCGCCTTCGCAAATTCGCCAAGGCCCTTGCAGCGGGCGATGGCGCTTTCCGCGGCCCGCTCCAGTTCCGCCGCCTGCGAGGCGGTCAACTGAAGGACCCACGATCGGTCCTTGGCCATTTCGCGACCGCGCCAGGCAGAGGGATGCGTTACGGGAGTACGCAGGATTTCAGGCATGACCGGCGGCCTTCTGGTTGCGCACCGCGACCTGGTCGGCGATGTCGTAGTGTGCACCGGATGAGTAACCGCCGGCCACGCCCGGCGCGAGGGCACGCGCGTTCGGCACCTTGAGCCACAGGCGCATCATCACGCGCCGCGATTGCGGACCAAGGTCTGTCCACGCCGTGCGGCTGTGGAGCATGGTGTAGTTATTCAGCACCTGCAGGTCGCCGGGCTCGAGCGCCATGTCGAGGCGCAGGTCGTCACGCAGCGAAAAATCCACCACGGCATCGAGCGCCTCCCTTTCCCGCGCGGTCAGGGGAACGCCCGACTTGCGCTCACCCGCGAGCACGGTCTTCGAATTGAACACGCAACTGAGTTTGCCCCCGTATTGGCTGTACACCGGGATGCGACGAGGCGTCACGCGTGTTCCGGTTTGCGGGGCCTGCTGGTCGCGCAGGTCGTGCGCGTAGCCTTCGAGCAGGATGTCGACCAGGTCGGGTCGGGTTGCACGCAATTCGTTGAACACGGTCATCGCGCTTGCGATCCGGCTGATCCCTCCGTTCGGCGCAGGCCGCACGCAAAGCAGCGCGACCACATCGGCCGGGTCGGTGTGCGGCGCCTGCTCGGCGCTGGTGGCCGACCCGTGGACGTTGGGTGCGTTGTAGTCGAGGCCCTGATCGACGATGTGGGCGAGCAGGTTGTCGCGGAAGCCGCCGAGATTGACGCGCTCGTGCTGGCGCAGCGCGGTGCCGAGATGGGTGCCAATACCCCATACAAGACGCGCGGCGTCCTCTTCGTCGTGCGAATCGACCGGCAACCCTTTCAGCAAGACGAATCCGCGGCCTTCTTCGAGTTCGTGCTGAATACCGTCCAGGCGCGGCGCAAGCGTGGGCAGCGGGAAATCCTCCCGTGAGAACTCCGCAGCCCGAAGGCACTGCGCGCGCACCCGGGCAACGGCCCGTTCCAGCTCCAGGACTTCGGCCGGCGAGAGACGGCACTCCCATGACCGGTCGGCCCTGAGGGCGTCGGCACGCCAGGCGCTGGGGTCGGTTACCGGGGCAGGCAGCGTGGACAAATCGGGTCGCGTCGAGGCAATTGAAAGGCAATCGCAAATCCTATGCGGCCCGGGCCGCCCGAATTGTCACGTGGGTTACACTTCGACGCACCCAATCGCACGCTTCCAAACCGCACCATGGCCGAGCACGACCTCCAGTGGCGCCTCGCGATCCTCAAAGGCAATGCCTGGTTCAAGGGTCTGCCGGCGGATGCCCTGAACGCCCTTGCCCGCATCGCGCGCCATCGCCGCTTCGTGAAAGGCGAATTGATCGCGGCGCGAGGCGTGCCTCCGGAAGGGCTCGCGGTCGTGATCCGTGGCGCGATCCGCAGCGCCACGCTCACCGCCGACGGCCACGAGGTGGTGTTCTCGCTGATCCAGCCCGGGTATGTCTGGGGACTGGTCGCCGCGATCGACGGCCTGGGATCGGTGCACGACACGCGCGCGCACGGCCGCACGGAGGTGTTGCTGGTTCCCCGCGCCGCTTTCCTCGAAGTTCTCGATGCGCGACCGCAGTTGTACGGCCACTTCGCTCGCCTGCTGTGCTATCGGCTGCGCAAGGCCTACTCCGCAGTCGACGAGTTCGCGCTCGTCCCCTTGCGCCAGCGCCTGGCCCGCCAGCTGTGCACGCTCGCACTCGCAGCACCCGGCGGCCACCGTGACGGGGACGGCGCGAGCCTGCGCCTAACGCAGTCGGAGATCGCGGGGATGCTGAGCGCGGCGCGCCCGAGCGTGAACCGCGAGCTTAAGCGCTTGCAGGCAGAGGGGCTGGTGGAACTCGGCTACCGCGGCGTGACCGTCCGGCAGTTCTCGAAGCTGCGCGACCTCTGCGCAGGCCAGAGCCTTTTCACTTCCTGACCGGCGCAATTGCCGCTCGATGCCCGCGGCCCTCGCCGCGCCTGAATCTCTCGGGCAGTGCGGGCGCCTGAGAACCTAAATACTGCCATTTTTGTCTCCAAGGCCGCGTGGATATTAGCTATCCGGGCGAAATACTGCCATCGGGTCTTGCGGCCCGGCCGCCCGGGACCTCTTGTCTTGCCTTCAATCTAGATCACGTCTTCAGCGCGCAACTTTGCAAGTTCGTCACCGCCGAGTCCGAGCAGGCCGCCGAGGATTTCCTCGTTGTGCGCGCCCAGTGCGTCGCCCAGCCAGTTGATTTCACCAGGCGTCCCCGAGAGTTTCGGGACAACGCCGGGCACCGCCAAGGGGCCGATGCGCGAATCGACCGTGCGGATGTTCTCCCTGGCCGCATACTGCGGATCGGCAAAGATGTCTTCGATGCTGTAAAGCAGGCTGGCCGGCGTGCCCGCCGCTTCGCAGCGCGCGAGCACGTCCGTGCAATCGGGCGAGGCGACCCAGTCGGCCACGATGGCGTTGACTTCATTGCGCGCTGCGAGCCGTTTCTCCTTGGGCCCATAACGATCTTCGGACGCAAGGTCCGGCCTATGCATCGCCTCGGCCAACCGGGCGAAGATCTTGTCGTTGGAGCAGGCAATTGCAATCCACTTGCCGTCCCGCGTCTGGTAGTGGCTGTGCGGGCACACGTTCACCGTGTCCGCGCCCATGCGCTCGCGCACGAATCCGTGCTGCTGAAATGCGGGAAC
The DNA here is from genome assembly GCA_947482825.1 of Betaproteobacteria bacterium. Lineage (GTDB taxonomy): Bacteria > Pseudomonadota > Gammaproteobacteria > Burkholderiales > SG8-39 > SZAS-79. Next base: position 32,847 of record CANKMT010000030.1, read on the forward strand.
GATTTCATCCAGCGCGCGAAACACAGGCTCATACAGGCCAAGATCCACGCACTGGCCTTCGCCGGTGCGCGAGCGCGCCTGCAGCGCAACCATTGCGCCGAAAGCGCCGTAGATCCCCGACATGTAGTCGGCGAGCGAAGTCGATCCCGGCACCACGGGCACGCGGCCCGGCTCGCCGGCGAGGAAAGCAAGTCCCGAGAAAGCATGCGCCACGCGAGCGAATCCGGGCCGGCTGCTGTACGGGCCGGTCTGCCCGTAGGCCGAGACGCGGACCATGACGGCCCTCGGGTTGAGCGTATGGACCGCGTCCCAGCCCAACCCCCATTTCTCCATCACACCGGGACGGAAATTCTCGACCAGCACGTCGCAGCGCCCGATGAGCTCCTTGAGCAGTTCGATCCCGCGGGGCTTGCGCAGGTTGAGCGTCACGCATTTCTTGTTGCGGCTCTCGGACAGCCACACGAGCGTGTCGCCGCACTCGGTGCCGGTGCCGGTGCCGAACTTGCGCAGCGAATCCCCGCCGTCGGGCGGCTCGACCTTGATGACTTCGGCGCCGAACTCGGCCAGCAGCGTCGCGCAATAGGGGCCGGCTACGAATGTGCCGAGATCGAGGACGCGCAGGCCGTGCAGTGCACCTGGCGCCGCGCCCACCGGGGAATTCAATGCGGCAGGCAATGCCGATCGCCGCGCAGGTAGATCGTCATGCGCTTCATGAAGCGCGCGCGGGCCGCGTCGATCGGGTCGCGCCGGTGCAGCGTGCAGCCGTTGTCCCAGAACACAACGTCACCTTGCCGCCATTGGTGGCGATAAACCGCATCGGGCAGGGCGCAATGCTTCTCTAGAACAGCCAGCAAGCGGTCGCTTTCCGCCTTGGGCACGCCTTCGATTTCAAGCAGCGTCACCGGATCGGCATAGAGCGCCTTGCGGCCGGTGACCGGGTTCTTCAGCACGATGGGATGCACAGCGACATCGGGCGCCCTTTGCTTGAGGTCTTTGTCGTTCTTCTGATCCCGGGGATAGAAGACCTCGAGACGCTTGGCATAGCTGAACACGCCGGTTCGGCCGTCGATTGCGCGCTTCACTTCTTCGGGCAAGGATTCGTATGCGAGGTACTGGTTCGCCCAGCAAGTGGCCCCGGAAGTCGAGGTGACCTCGATGCCATAGAGCATCGAGCCGGTGGCCGGCCGGGACCGGTAGGTCTGGTCCGAATGCCACTTCAGTTCCTGGTCGCCCAAGAGGCCGACATTGCCGCCGTCCGGGTACTTGAGATTGCTGATGTAGATGACTTCGGGGTGGTAAGGCGAGACGCCCTTGGTGTAGATCGTCGTTTCCAGTTCCCCGAAGCCGCCGGCGAATCGCACTAGATCCTCTTCCCCCAACAACTGGCGGCGGAACACCAGCACGCCGTTCTGCGCGAGCAGGTCGTCGAGTTCGGCAGTGATCGCCTCGTCGAGCGGCTGCGACAAGTCGATGTCGCGGACCTCACGGCCGAATTTCTCGTGCAGCGGTATCGTTTTCAGGATCATGCTGCGGGCTCCTCCCGTGGCTAGCGCGGCGGCACAACGCCCGTCAGGGAAAGTCCGTCAACGGCTCGGGCGTCATCCATTCGGTGGACTTCATGTTGATGTACGGCCACACAGTATGCTCCGGGCACGCATTGGCGAAGGCACCGGCCGCTTCGAGCACGGAGTCCTCGCGCATCCGATGCCCGACGATCTGCATTCCGACGGGAAGCCCTTCGGCCGTGAAGCCGCAAGGGACAGAAGCGGCAGGCAGGCCCGTGACGCTGAAGGTGTAGGAGAAAAGGAACACGTCCCGGAATTTTTCGACTTTCGTATCCCCGAACATCGTTGGAAAAGGCTGGTCGAGCCGGAACGCGGGCGCGCCGATCATCGGGGTCACGATGTAGTCGTAGTTCTGCATGAACTTGCGCACGCGGTGCCAGTACGCAGTGCGCATCTTTTCGGCCTTGACGACCGTCCTCACGTCCGTGCGAAGGCCGTCATTCGCCTGACGGGCCAACGCCGGTGTCATGACTTTGCCGTAAGGCTCGACTAGATCGGCGTACCTTGCGACCATCCCGAAAGCTCTCGTGCCTGCGCGAATCTCCCGGATGTCGGAGGCGTCGAAGCAGCCTTCTTCGACCACGCAACCCAGGTCTTCGAGACGGCGGACCGCCGCAAGCACCAGCCGCGCGACCTGCGGATCCACTGGGATCAGGCCGTTCATGTCGGGACTGAACGCTACGCGCCGGCCCTTGAGGCTGCTCTTTCCGCGGGCCGCCTCGATGTAGTCGTACCCCTGGAGGGGCATCGAACTCGGGTCGCGATCATCCGGCCCCGAGAGGACGGACAGCATCCGCCCGAGGTCCGCAACCGAGGCCGCTATCGGCCCATGCACATGCTCGACGAGCGTGTCCCATCCGTAGTCGGTCGGGTAGACCGGCACTCGGCCGGGCACCGGTCGCAGTCCGGCAATTCCACAGAACGAGGCAGGAATCCGGATCGACCCGCCGAGGTCCGTGCCCAATCCGACCGGCGCCATTCCGCAAGCCACGGCTGCGCCCGTCCCGCCGCTCGATCCTCCGGCCGACCGGTTGAGATCCCGCGGATTGCGCGTAGTGCCGAAAAGGAAATTGGTGGTGTTGATGTCATGAGCGAATTCCGGCGTATTGGTCTTGCCGAGCAGCACCGCACCGGCCGCCATCATTCGCTCAACGCAAATCGCGTCTTCGTCCGGCACGAAATGCTCGAGGATTCTGGAGCCGAAAGTGGTCCGCAGCCCGCGGGTATGGAGGTTGTCCTTCGCAACGAACGGCACGCCCTCCAGAGCGCGGGCAGGCGCTCCGGAAGCCAGCCTGGCGTCGCAGGCGCGCGCCTGTTCCAGCGCCTGGGGGTTCAGTGTGCAGACGGCATTGACCAACGGATTGCGCTCTTCCACGCGACGCAAGAACGCTTCGGCCACTTCGACCGCGCTGACCCGCCGGCTCGCCACTTCCGTAGCGAGGTCGCCGGCGGATTTACGCAAGAGTTCGTCGCTCAGCGTCCTGCTCCGGTGAGGCCTGGAAGCGGCGGGGATTCGGTGCGCGCATCCATGGTCAGTTTGCGCAGCGCGAATTTCCATTCGCCGCCGACTGCGACGATCGTGTCATCGTAGACGCCCGCGCCGGCGAGCACCGGAAGCTTGCCGGTTTCGCCGTTGTAGGCGTGCAGGTAGCACCACCCATGGACGCTTCCGTCGGGGCGCTTCCTGAGGAGCAAACCGCTGTTCCAGTGACGCCGATAGCGGCCGTTGCGGCTCTCGACGTCCTTGCGCTTGTATACGACCAGGTCCTTGTAGCCCTTGATCACCAGCTTGCGCGTGACCTGGTCCATGACGCCGTCCTCGGTGAAGCACGATGCGTAGCCTTCCGCATCGCCGGAGTCGCTGCAAAGATTGTAGTAGGCATAGAGACTCGAGATCTCGACCCACTCGCTTGCGGTCAGGCCCGTTTGGCTGCTCATCGGCACTCACTCCGGAACATGGAAGGGCAATGTTAGTTGGAATGAACCAGCATCACGTTCCGCATATCAATCCATTCAGCAGCAGCACCTTCCTTGTGGCTACCCTGCGTAGGCCCGCGAAATTTTTGCTGATATGCTGGTTCGGCTATTTCGCAGCGCCAACTTCAGCACTGCCAGCGAAGGAGGTTTCCCGTGAGGATCACTACAAGCACCCTGGCCGCCGCGATGTCGATTTTCGTCGGCGCCCTGATTTCGGTTTCGGCATGGAGCGACGAATACCCCAGCCGGCCTGTGTCCCTGGTGATTCCCTATGGGGCCGGCGGCGCGTTCGACATTACGGCCCGCCTGCTGGCGTCGGTCTCGCAGAAGCATCTGGGACAACAGCTCGTGCCCACGCTCAAACCCGGGGGCGGGGCAACCATCGGGACCGCTTTCGTCGCACGCGCCAAGCCCGACGGCTACACGCTTGTCTATGCAGCCAACAGTTCGCTCACCGTCGCGCCGCTGCTCGAGGACCCCGGATACACCAAGGACGATTTCATTCCGATAGCGAAGATCACGCACCTGACCTATGTGATCGCGGTTCGCGCTGACAAGCCTTGGAAGACGCTCAACGACCTGCTTGTGCATATCCGCAACAATCCGAAGAACGTCGTTTTCGGCGCCACCGGGATCCCGGGCCTGAGCACGATAGGGCATTCGATATTGCTCAAGACTGCCGGCATCGCCACCGCGCCGCCCATGGTCCCCTTCAAAGGCGTCGGCGAGCAGGTCCTGTCAGTATTGAAGGGCGATACCGACTACATGATCCAGATCTACCTTGGCGTCCTCCCCCAGATTCGCGCCAAGGAACTTCGCGTGCTCGCGGTCCTCGACGATGCACGCTCGCCGTTGATGCCCGAGGTGCCCACGGCCAAGGAACTCGGCTTCAACATCGCGCTGAACATGTGGTTGAGCGTCCTCGCGCCGAAGGGAACGCCGGAACCGGTTCTGGACAAACTGTCAGTCGCGGTCGCGAAAATGGTCAAGGATCCCGCGTTCGTCGAGGCGATGGCCAAGGTCGACTCGCCCATCCTTTACCAGGATCGGCGCACGTTCCAGGCTTTCTGGAACGAGGAGTACAAGGCCTACGCAAACCTGATCGAGCAGGAAGGCCTGCGCAAGAAAAAGTAGCTGCGGACCGACGAGCCGGAGGCTGAACAGACATGCGGCGTTGGGATCGGATCGCCAGCGTGGTGGTTCTCGCATTCGGCGGAATCGTCGCCTTCGCGGCCCTCAAGATGGATCTTGGCAGCCTGAACCAGCCGGGGCCGGGTTTCCTTCCTTCGGGCGGCGCCTGCCTTCTCGCAGTGCTGTCGCTGGTTTACGTGGTGTTGAGTTTCAGGCGCGCGCCGGATGGCGAAGAAAGCCCGTGGCCGAAACGACACGGCGCCAGGCTGATCGCCGTCGTCGCGAGCCTGGCCTTGTACTGCGCCGCGCTTTCGAGCGCGGGGTACATCCCGGCCACTTTCGTCCTGATGGTCATCCTGTTCCTCGTCGCCGACCCGGGAAAGTGGCACGCCGCGCTCGTCAAGGCGGCGCTGAGCACCGCAATTACGTACCTCGTGTTCGAAAAGCTCCTGATGGTCCAGTTTCCTGCCGGGCTCCTGGGGGCCTGACCGCGCGATGGACCTGCTCCAGCACCTCGCCAGCGGCTTCCAGGTCAGCCTCTTGCCGATCAACCTCCTTTATTGCTTCCTGGGGGTGTTGCTCGGGACCTTGATCGGCGTGCTGCCAGGAATCGGGCCGACCGCCGCGATCGCGCTCTTGCTGCCGATTACATTCCATGTGCCTGCGGTCTCCACGATCATCCTCCTGGCAGGCATCTACTACGGCGCGATGTACGGCGGATCCACAACATCGATCCTGGTGAACATTCCCGGCGAGGCGGCCTCGGTCGTGACCTGCATCGACGGCTACCAGATGGCCCGCCAGGGCCGGGCCGGCCCAGCCCTCGGGATCTCCGCTTTCGGGTCCTTCATCGGCGGGACGCTGGCGCTCGTCGGACTGATGTTCGCCGCGCCCGCGATGGCACGGTTCGCGCGGGAGTTCGGGGCGCCTGAGTACACCGGACTGGTTTGCCTCGGACTGAGCCTGCTCATCTACCTGGGCGGTGGGTCGATCATCAAATCACTGATCTCTGCATTGATCGGCCTGGCCTTGAGTTTCGTCGGCCAGGACATGTTTACCGGCCAGGACCGGTTCACGCTCGGGATGCGCGAACTCAAGGACGGCATCGGCCTCGTGCCGATGTTCATGGGCCTCTTTGGAATCTCGGAAGTCCTCATCAACCTGGAGAAGACGATCGCCCGCGAAGTCTTCGCCACTAAGATCCGGCAACTGCTTCCGTCCCGGGAGGACTGGGGGCGCGCGTTTCCGGCAATGCTCAGGGGAACCGGCATCGGGTTCCTGCTCGGAGTGATTCCGGGCGGCTCGGCTGTCATCGCTTCTTTTGCATCGTACGCGCTCGAGAAGAAACTCTCCAGCCAACCCGAACGGTTTGGATCGGGCGCCATCGAAGGGGTTGCGGGACCGGAGACGGCCAACAATGCCGCCGCAACCGGCGCTTTCATTCCGCTTTTTGCGTTGGGAATTCCGTCCAACGCGACAACCGCCATCCTGCTCGGCGCACTGATGTTGCATGGCGTGCGCCCGGGTCCGATGCTCATGGAGCAACAAGCGGGATTGTTCTGGGGGATCGTCGCCAGCATGTATGTCGGCAACGTCATCCTGCTGATCCTGAACCTTCCGCTCATCGGCCTCTGGGTAAAGATCCTGAAGGTGCCGTACAAGACCCTGTTTCCCCTGATCCTGCTTTTCTGCGTGATCGGGGCCTACAGCGTCGAGGGAAGCGTGTTCGACGTCGGGGTCATGCTTGCCTTCGGGGTAGTCGGGTACGTACTCAGGAAGATGGGATTCGAAGGCGCGCCGTTGGTTCTCGCCTTCATCCTCGGGCCGATGCTCGAGAACTCCCTGAGGCAATCGCTGATCATCTCCCACGGTAGCTTTCTGATCTTCGTCCAGCGGCCGATTGCCGCGGCCTGCCTGCTGGCTACAGTCATCCTGTTCCTGACCGCGCTCGTTCCGTTTGTCCGCAGGAAGCGGGAACTTCTTGCCGATGAGGCATAAAGGTTCAACCGTCAATTTCGGCGCAAACGTCGTTTGACACGGCAAACGCGCCCATGGGCTAATTTGCCCATGTACACGCCCCGCTACGGGCATCGCCTTCGCATTGGGCTGATGATCCCCTGTCGCAACACGGTGCTCGAACCCGACGCGGCAGCCCTGCTGCCCGAAGGCGTCTCGATGCATGTCACGCGCATGCCCACGCTTGGCGCGACCCGGGCTGATCTCGTGAACCAGTTCGAGCGCCTCGAAGAGTCGGCGCAGCTGCTGGCCGCGGCAGGCGTAGGCCTGGTCGGTTTTCACTGCACGGCCGCGGCCACGATCGATCCGTCAATCGGCACCGACGTCGCCACGCATCTCGGGAAACGCTGCGGCCTGCCAGCGGTGGCGACTTCGCAGGCCCTGCTCGCGGCGCTCGCAGCTTTCGCGGCGCGGCGCATTGTGCTCGTCACGCCGTACGTGCAATCGGTCAACGACCACGAAGTCGAGTTCTTCGCGGGCCACGGGGTGAAGGTAATCCGCGAAATCGGGCTGGGCGAAAAGGACGCCAGGGGCATGGAGAGCATCGAGCCCGAGGAATGGATACGCCAGGCGCTGGGCGCGCGGCACGCGCAGGCCGACGCTTACGTGCTGAGTTGCGCTAACATCCGAGTGGCCGCCATCATCGACGAACTGGAAAAGCGCCTCGAGGCGCCGGTCATCACCAGCAACCAGGCGATGCTCTGGCATTGCCTGCGCAGCGCTCGAATCGACGACGCCGTGCCGGGCTACGGCGCACTGCTTGAGAAGCACTAGAAGAAATCGAGGAGACAAGATGCTGAATTCGATGCGCGCACTGGCAATTGCATTGACGATGGCGGGAACTGCCGTTTCGGCCTGGGCGCAACCGTATCCCAATCGGCCGATCAAGCTCGTCGTGCCTTATGCCACCGGCGGTGGCGTCGATATCGTCGCGCGCTCGGTAGCCGAAGGACTGAGAAAGCTGCTCCCGCAGCCGATCGTGGTGGAAAACCGGCCGGGCGCCGGCGGCAACGTGGCCTTCGCCTTTGTCGCGAAGTCCGATCCCGACGGATACACGATCCTGATGGGCGCGAACGCGATCGTGGTGAACAGGTTCCTGTATACGACGCTTCCTTACGACCCGCGCGAACTCACCCCTCTGGCCCTTGTGGGCACCGTGCCCATGGTGTTGCTCGCCACGCAGTCGTTCCCCGCGACCAATGCGCGCGAGGCCGTGGCCTTGATGAAAGCCAAGCCGGGCGCGTTCAATTTTGGCTCGGGTGGCCGTGGTACCGCCGAGCACCTCGCGTATGAGCTGCTCAAGAGCCGCACGGGTGTCGATGCGGTCCACGTGCCTTACAAGGGCGGCGCGGCCGTGCTCACCGATCTCATCGCCGGGCAGGTGCAGCTGATGTTCACCAACCAGCTCGCCGCCATGCCCTACCTCAAATCCGGCCAGCTCAAGGGTCTCGGGTTGACCGGGGCCGAGCGCTCGCCCCAGTTGCCCCAGCTGCCCACGATGATCGAGCAGGACGTGCCCGATTTCGTGATGACTGTGTGGTGGGGTGTGCTGGGGCCAACAGGCATTCCCCGGCCCGTGATGGCGCAGATCAACCAGGCGGTCAACGCAGCATTGGCCACGCCCGAGCTGAAGGCCCGGCTCGAATCCCTCGGCGCGCAACCGCGGCCCGGCACGCCCGAATCCTTCGCCGATTTCCTCGCGAAAGAATCGGCCATCTGGAGCGCGGTGATCCAGGCGGCCAAGATCACGGCCGAGTGAACTCGCCGCCCAGTCCGCTCGCCGAGCCTTTCGTCCTCGCCGGCCGGCGGCTGCGCAACCGCATCGTGCATGCGTCGATGACGACGCTCGCGGCGCGCAATTTCGCAGTGATGCCTGCGCAGATCCAATACCACGCCAACCGTGCGGCGGGCGGAGCCGCGATGACGATCACCGAACCGCTCAACATGGCGCGCGAGCAGGATGTCCCGCACAAGAGCCGCGTGTGGAACGACGACAACCTCGACGGCCTCGAGCGCTGGGCCGAAGCGGTCGAATCGCGCGACTGCCGCCTGCTCGGCCAGATCCAGGATCCCGGCCGCGCCCGCCACCACGCGGGGCGGCATGCAAATGCGGTCGGGCCCTCGGCGCTGCCGGACGACATGAGCTGGACCATGCCGCGAGCGCTCTCGACGGCGGAAATCCGCGGCTACGTCGACGGCTTCGCAAATTCCTGCCTGCGCCTGCTGCGCTGCGGCTGGAGCGGCGTGGAGGTCTCCTGCGGGCACGGCCACCTCTTCCACCAGTTCCTCTCGCCGTGGTCGAACATCCGCACGGACGATTACGGCGGCGACTGGCCGGGGCGCACGCGCTTTGTCGCCGAGGTCGTCGCGGCGATCCGCGCTTTGTGCGGGCGCGGCTTCATCATCGGCCTCAAGCTCCCCGGCGACGATGGAGTGCGCGGCGGCATCGGCCCGGCCGAGGCCGCGATCATCGCCCCGCTCCTCACCCGCTCGGGCGAGGTCGACTACGTGTGCTTCGCGCAAGGCACGCACGGGCGATCGCTGGAGATGCACGTGCCCGATCGCTACGGCCCGCGCATGCCCTACATGCCGATGCTGCGCGAACTGCGCAAGTCGATTCCCGGCGTGCCGCTGATGGCGCTGGGCCGCATCACCGACCCGGCCGAAGCCGAAGGCATCGTTGCGCGCGGCGAGGCCGAGCTCATCGGATTGGGCCGCGCACTGGTGGCCGACCCGGCGTGGTGGAACAAGGCCTCGGCCGGCCGGACGCACGACATCCGCTATTGCGTCTCGTGCAACTCGTGCTGGGACACGATCATCACCCAACATGCGCCGATTGCCTGCGTCAACAACCCGCGCGTATTCCAGCCCGACGAAACGGACTGGTGGCCGCCACCGGCAGAAAAAAGGCGCCGCGTCGTGGTAGTCGGCGCAGGCGTCGCGGGGCTGGAAGCTGCGTGGATCGCAGGCGCCCGCGGGCACGACGTCACTGTGTTCTGCGCCTCGGGCGAAGTGGGCGGCAAGGCGCGGCTGCGAACCCATTTCCCGGGCGGCGAGGAAGTCAGCAGCGTGTACGACTACCAGCACGCCGCGTCGTTGCGCGCAGGCGTGCGCTTCGAGTTCGGCAAGCGGGCAACGCCCGGGGACGTACTTGCGTTGCGTCCCGACGCGGTGGTGCTCGCCACCGGCGCGTCGATGGTCGCGCCGGCTTGGCTGCCCGTGGACGTGCGCGAGACCGGCTACGTGAAGGACCTGCGCACTGCGATGGCGGAAATCGTTGGCGTGACCGCGCGCCAGCCGGGCACCGCGGTCGTCTACGACATGGACCATACCGACGGCACCTACGCGGCCGCCGAACACCTGCGCAAGCTGTTCGACCGAGTGGTCATCGTAACGCCGCGCAGTTCGATCGCGTGGGACGTTTCCCTCGTCGCGCGCCAAGGCATCGAACGGCGGATGGCCGAGCAAGGAATCGAGGGACGGTTCCTGGCCGAGCCGCGCTGGAGCGAGGCCTGCGAGAATGGCGGCCTCGAAGTGGTGAATGTTTACACCGACAAGACCGAGTTGATCGGAAATCTCGCGTTCCTCGCGTATTCGACCCCGCGCGCACGCGAGGACGCGCTCGCGGCGCCCCTGCGCGCGGCCGGCATCGAAATCCACTTCGTTGGCGACTGCGCCTCGGCCCGCGATCTGCTCGCGGCCACTGCGGAAGGGCATGCGGTGGGCAATCTCGTTTGATGGGGCCGGTGCGGTAGCAGACCAGACCAGTCCGGATCGTGTAATGTTCGCGGCAGACTCAACTACTCTATTGGGACACGATCATGCCCGACCTGCGCCTCGGCCTTCTCCTGGGCTACTCCCGCGGCACGATGACGATCGACCGCGAACTGATCCTCGAAGCCGAGCGCCTGGGCTTCTATTCGGTATGGACCGCCGAAGCGTACGGGTCGGACGCCGTGTCGCCCCTGGCCTACATCGCCGCGTTCACCTCGAAGATCCGCCTGGGCACCGCGATCATCCAGATGCCGGCGCGCACGCCGGCGGCGACCGCAATGGCGGCGATGACGATCGATGCCCTTTCGGGTGGCCGTTTCATCCTCGGCCTGGGTCCGTCCGGTCCACAGGTGATCGAAGGCTGGTACGGCGTTCCCTACGGCAAGCCCCTCACCCGCACGCGGGAGTACGTCTCGATCATCCGCACCATCCTCGCACGCGAGGTGCCGCTCGATTTCAAGGGCGAGATCTACGACATCCCCTACCGCGGACCCAAAGCCACGGGACTGGGCAAGCCGCTGAAGAGCATCCTGCATGGGCGCAAGGCCATGGAGATCTACACCGCTTCGATCGGCGCCGCGGGCATCGAATGCAGCGCCGAGGTGGCCGATGGCCTGATCCCGGTATGGATGAACCCGGAACGCTTCGACCTGCTGGCCCCGCACCTTGAGACGGGATTCAAGAAAGCCGGCAACGGCAAGAGCCTGGCCAATTTCGACGTCGCGCCTTTTGTGACCTGCGTGGTCGGCGATGATCTCGAAAAATGCCGCAAGCCGATCAAGGAAAACCTGGCCCTCTATATCGGCGGCATGGGCGCGCGCGGCAAGAATTTCTACAACGACTACGCCAAGCGCCTCGGCTACGAGGAAGCGGCCGTCAAGATCCAGGACCTGTTCCTCGCCGGCAAGAAAGCCGAGGCCGAAGCCGCGGTGCCGGACCAACTGGTCGATGACGTGGCGCTGGTCGGCGACAAGGCGCGCATTCGCGACCGGCTCGAAGCATGGAAAGCCTCGCCGATCCGTACGCTCCTCATCGGCACCAAGCAGCCCGAAGCGCTACGCGTGCTGGCCGACCTCGCCTTATAGATAAAAGAAGCCTCCGTGAAAATGTCAGGAAGTTTCCCCAAACCCCAATAACCGCGCGGGGTTTGCTCTAACGAATGTCAGTAGCGAATTGCCCTCCCCCTACTGCAGGCTGGGCTTCTTGAGCAAGTCATTGCGATCGACCGACTTGACCGCGACCCGCACCACGCTGCCGGCCCGCGCGAGACTGAGCGGCACTTCTACCCCTGCCGGGCCTACCCGCCAGATCGCACGAAACAAGTCCGCGAGGCTGTTCGAGCGATCGTCGCCTACGCCAAGGACCACGTCCCCCACCCGGATGCCGGCGCGCTCGGCGGGACTTCCCGCGACGAGGAAACCGACCACCAGCCGGCCCTTCTGCTCCTGCGCATAAAGGCCGAGCCACGGGCGCGGCGGATGCGGGCTGCGGCCGGTTTTCAGCATCGAATCGAGGATCGGGTTGAGCAAGTCGATCGGCACGAACATGTTTACGTGGATCGACTCGCCGTTGACTTCCTCTTCAACCAACAGCGACCCGATGCCGATCAGGTCGCCCTGTGCATCGAGCAGCGCGGCCCCGCCCCACTGCGGGTGGGCCGGCGCGGTAAACAACGCTTCGTCGAGCGCGTATTCCCAATAGCCGGCGAACTCGCGCTTGTCGACAAGGCGGGTCTTGAGCGCGTGGCCCAATCCCCCGTGGCCGATCACGAAAGCCGAGTCGCCGATCCGGACATCGGAGGCGAGGCCGCGCTCGAGATGCGGCGCGTCGAGTTTTCCAAGCGGATGAATCAGCCCGAACCCGGTCGCCTGGTCGTAGGCGAGCGGATAGCCGGCAACCACGGCGCCGCGGTTGGTCGTCAGCCAGACCTGCGAGGCTTCGGTGATGAGGTAGCCGATAGTGAGCACGAGGCCACTCGCGGCGATGACCACGCCGTAGCCGCTGCGCTCGGTGCCGAGCACGTCGGCCGTGAAGCCGTCTTCCGGGATTTCGGAGCGCACCAGCACCACCGCGTCCAGCGCGCGCGCGAGGTCGAACTGCGTCTCGCCCACCTTGGGTTGCAGCGATTCGGGAAAAGCCCATTGCTTGGAGGCTGGCATAAGCTGAATTCTGACACGACCTGCGCGTTCTACTCCGCTTTCACATTGGCATCCCGGACGATGTCTCCCCACTTCTTCTTTTCCTGCAGGACGAAAGCGGCGAACTCGTCGGGCCGCTGCCCGCCGGGGTCGGACCCGAAATCGGCGAGGTTCTTCCTGACCGCCGGTTCATTCAGTGCATAGGTGACGGCGTCATGAAGCTTGGCAACGACTTCCCGCGAGAGTCCCTTGGGCCCGAACAGCCCCTGCCACGAGTAGAGGTCGAATCCCGGCGCCCCGGATTCCGCAAGCGTTGGTACGTCGGGAAGCTTTGGGGATCGCTTGGCCGTCGTGACGGCCAAGGCCCGCACTTTGCCGTCGTTGGCCAGCTTGATCGCCGTGGTCACCTGGTCAACAGTCATAGGAATGTGACCGCCAAGCAGATCGGCATGCACGGGTGCGGCCCCTTTGTAGGGCACGTGGACGAGCTTGATTCCGAAGCGCAGGGCGATGAGCTCACCGGACAAGTGATTGGAGGTCCCGATCCCGGCGGTGCCGAACGTCTGGCCCGGCTTGGCTTTGGCCCATGCGACAAATTCGGCCATGTTCCTCGCGGGAACCTGATTGTTGACGATGAGCACATTCGGCTGTGTGACGAGTCCCGTAATCGCAGTGAAGTCGTCGGGCACGCGAAACGGCAGCTTGTCCCCCATAAGCGCCGGGTTGATGGCATGGCTGCCGACGAAGCCCATGCCTACGGTATACCCGTCCGGAGCGGCACGCGTGAGCGCGGCCATGGCAATGTTGCCGCCCGCGCCAGCCATGTTCTCGACCACCACCGGCACGCCCAGCCGTTGCGACATCGGCCCCTGAAGCAGGCGCGCGAGGATGTCGGCTGAGCCGCCGGGCGCGAAGCCGACGATAAAGTGGATCGGCTTTGCCGGTTTCCACTCCTGCGCAAAGGCCGCGGGCGGCGAGCACACGGCGGGAAGCAGTGCCAGCAGCGCCCGCAGGATCCGCAGAACGGTCCGTGCTCTCTTCATCGTTGGCCTCTTTTTCAATTGGACAGCAATTGCTTCAACGCGCCGGCCACAATGCGCGGCGCGGTCAGGGTTGGTGCGCCGCAGGCGCGAGCCACTTTGGCGCGCATGGCCGGGGTGTACCCCATGCAGTGCATGACGACGAGCTCGCAGCCCGAAAGGTCCGCGCCCGCTTGGGAAAATCGGTCCCCTTCGTAAGGCGACGCATGGGTCACGCGAACTTGCGCCTTCAGCTCCCCTTCCAGGTGAAAGTTCGCAAGCTGCCGCTCGAGCGGCAGCACGATGCCTAGCGATTTCACGTTGGCCGCCAAAGCCTGGGTCATGGCGTCGACGATTCGCTGCGGCTCGATCAACAGCGTGTGATCGAGGGTCGGCAATCGGGTTCCGGCGCACAGCACCACAATCATGTCGAGCCCTTCGCGATCGAGGCGAGCCAGCACCGGAGCAAGGCGCTCTTCCGCCGCCGCCTTGCCGAGCACCACCTGGCGGCCGTCGGCAAGCCGGGTCGCGAAAGTGTATTCGCCCGGCTGGGGACCGAGCCGGGCGATCGCCTCGTCATCGAGCCCGTCGAGCGCGCCGGCTTCGACGACGTCGACCGGGACACCGATCTCTTCCAATATTGCGGGGACCGTATCGGACCGCGGCGCCTGGCCGATGGTGGCAAACCCGATGCGCGGGCGGGCTTTCACTCGTCGCCCATCGTCTGCAAGTGGCGCATCGACCCATAGCGTGACACGAGCGCATCGAATTCCGCTGTATCGTAGAACGGGCATGTCCCGACGCCGAAGCGCTTGGCCACCTCGATGCAGAAACGGGTCGCGGTTTCGATGTCGATCGCGTTGCTCGCGCCCGCCGCGCTCCCCGGAACGACCGACTGGGCGGTGAGCGCGACGCCGATCACCGGCGCGCTGGTTGCCGTGGCGGGCTGCATGATGGAATTGATATGCGCATGGCCGTTCTCCTGCGGCGTGATGTCCTGCGTCGTTAGCGGCATCGTCGTCGGGAGCTCGCCACTCACCCAGGCCATCAGATCCAGCAACGAATCGGGCACCCTGAGGATCCACCCTTCCTTTGCAACGGGCGTCAACGCGACGCCACGCCGGTTCACGATGCGATTGCCTCGCGACGTGTCGACCGAAAGGATGGCCGCCATGTCCGGATGGACTTCGCGCTGCATCATGGCGCGCGCAGGCAATGGCGAGCGCATCATCGGCACCGGGTGATTCGGGCGCGTCTCGGCGCGCGGGCAGATATGCGTGTGAATCCGGACGGGGCCCGGCAGCACATCCCCGGCTTTCGCCATGTCGGCCAACTTCAGCGCCACCGCCAATGCGACGATTGCGCCGTCGGCGTCGGAGACCAAGCCGATGACCTCAGGCCGGGCGCCAAGGCCCCCCAGGCGGCCAATGATCCCGAGTGCAGGAAGCCGCGGATCGGCACCGGGGATCACGCAAGACACGAAGTCGGTCGAGGTCACCGTGCCCCTGGCGTTTTCAACGACAACGTCCACGATCCCGCGACTGCGAAGCAGTCCGGCAACGCCTGCGCCGTCGATGGCCGGCGAGGACAGGAGTTCGTAGGCTTCGAGTACCTGCTTGAATGCCATTTGCGCCTAATCCCTGAAAATCATTCGGTGCCCGGAGCCCTGACGATGACGCCGTCTTTCACCACAGCATGGATGCGCGCCAGCGCTTCGACACTTCGTAGCGGGTCGCCATCGACCAGCACGACGTCGGCGCGCTTTCCCGCCTCGAGCGTGCCAATTTCCTGCTCCGCCCCTATCAGTTCCGCCGCCCTCAGCGTTGCTGCCTGCAGGGCTTGACCCGGAGTCAGGCCGGCTTCGCACAGCAACTTCAATTCCGGAACGATCTCCCAGACTGCATTGAACGGACTGCCGGCATCCGAGCCGCACGCCACATTCACCCCTGCGCGGAAAGCGCGCCCTGCAGACGCTACGGCCGTTGCCAGCACCCGCTCCGAGTTCCGGATCCGGTCTGCGCTCCATCCGGCCCCGGCGCCATTGTGAACGATCGCACCATGAACCGACAGGGTCGGCACCAGCCACGTATTGCGCGCGTGCATGATTGCCACTAGTTCGTCGGTAAGGTCGTATCCATGCTCGATCGAGTCGGCACCTGCCTCGAGCGACCGCCTGACGCCTTCGCGCGAAACGGCATGGGCGGCCACCCGCTTGCCGGAGCCGTGGGCGACTCCCACGCCCGCAGTCATTTCCTCAGCGCCCAGATGCGGCATTCCGGCTCCTGACGCTCCCGCAGTCGTTGTCCCGTCGGCGACGAGCTTGATGAAATCCGCCCCGGCCTCGAGTTGCTTGCGCACGCCCTTGGCGACTTGTTCGCGGTCCCCTGCCTCGAAGGAAATCGCGTGCATGTGCCCGCCGGGAGCACAGATCGCGCAGCCGCTGCAGAAGAGGCGCGGTCCGGGAAGCAGGCCCTGCGAGAAGGCGGTGCGCAACGCGAGGGTTCCATAGCCGGGCGCGTTGCAGTCGCGCAGTGTCGTGATGCCATTCCGAAGCGCACGCCCTGCCCGTGCCGCCGCCTGCAGGATGCCCAGGTTCTCCCCGTCCCGGTTATAGAGGCGAGGCGCGACGAGATCCTGTTCGTCGAGCGTGATGTGCGTATGCGTGTTGATGAGCCCCGGCACCGCAGTGCGTCCCCCGCCGTCGATGACGAGCCCGGCGGTGCGGGGACCTTCCGACGCGGGCCCGGCATGTTCGATACGCCCGCCCTTGATCGCAACCGAGCCATCGGCAACCGGTTCGCCGCCGCGGCCGTCTACGATCACGATATTTTTCAGGAGTAAATCCATGAGCCGGGATGATAGCGCTCCGCACCGTTTACAGTAGCGGTGCTAACGTAGCGCAATCGTAGCGCAATCGAATGCGGGAGACCCGAATGACGCCCAAACCCTTTCGACTCTCGGTGCCCGACGCCGACCTGGCCGACCTGCGCGAGCGTCTCGCCCGCGCGCGCTGGCCCGACGAACCGCCGCTCGAGCCCTGGTCCACCGGCACGAGCCTCGCGTACTTGCGCGAACTGGCGGCCTATTGGCGCGATGGGTTCGACTGGCGCGGCCAGGAAGCCCGGCTGAACGCGCTCCCCCAGTACACGCTCGAGATCGACGGCATGGAACTGCATTACATCCATCTCCCGAGCGAGCGTCCCGGCGCCCTGCCCCTGCTCATTTCGCACGGCTGGCCGGGCTCGGTGTTCGAGTTCATGCAATTGATCCCGCTACTGAGAGGCCACTTTTCGCTCGTGCTGCCGTCGCTTCCAGGCTATACGCTGTCGTTCAAACCCGGCCAGCGTCGGTATGCGATCGAGGACATTGCCGATCTCTATGCAAAGCTCATGAGCGCGCTTGGCTACGAGCGCTTCGGCGCGCAGGGCGGCGATTGGGGCGCGTTCGTCGCCTCTTGCCTCGGCCATCGCCACCCGGAGCGGGTCGCCGGCATCCACCTGAACCTGCTTGGCGTGCGCCGCGAGCCGGACCTCGCCAGGGACTACCCGGAATACCACGCCCAGCTCGCCCATTTCCTGCGCGAGGAAACCGGGTACCAGTCGATCCAGGGCACCAAACCGCAGACGCTGGCCTATGCGCTGACCGACTCGCCGATCGGGCTGGCCGCCTGGGTGGCGGAGAAGTTCCGCAGCTGGACCGACTGCGGCGGCACGATCGAGAACGCGGTGTCGCGCGATGCGCTGCTCGCGAACATTTCGCTCTACTGGTTCACCGGGGCGATCGGATCCTCGTTCTGGCCGTACTACGCGCGCATGCACGGGCCCTGGCCGATCCCGGCCGGAGAGAAGGTCACCGTCCCGACGGGATACGTCGAATTTCCGCGTGAGATCCTGCGCCCGCCGCGCGGGTTGGCCGAAAAAACCTACCCGGACATCCGCCGCTGGACGGTCGAGGCCAAAGGCGGGCATTTTGCGGCCCTGGAGCAGCCCGAAGTCCTGGCGCGGGAAGTCCGGGCGTTTTTCGACGGCCTCCGGCCCGAGGCCCCGTGATGAACCGATGCCGGGAAGCCCTCTGTTTGTTGTAGGATTCGGGCAGTCGGGTCCAGGCAGGCTTGATTCATCAGGGGAGGGGCGAACATGCCCATCGAGCACGGCAAATTCGAATTCGGTGTCCGCATCAGCGGTTTGGCTCTCGCGGCCACGGTCCTGTTGTCCGGATGCGCAACGCCCACCGTTGTGCAAAGCGTGCAACCGGAAGACGCGAAACTCGATTGCGCGCAACTCCTTGCCGAAACGGCCGAGGCCGAAAAGATGCGCCTTGCGGCGGAAGGCGCCTGGGGGACTTCCGGCGGAAACGTGATTAAGGGCTTTCTCTTCTTTCCTGCCTTGCTGGTCAGCTATGACAACGTAGGTAACGCGACCAAGGCCGCCGAAGCGAGAAAAACCCACCTGGCCGGGCTGTCCAGCCAGAAGCGGTGCCCCCCGCCCAAGCCGCCCGCCGCCAAGAAGTGATCGGGAGCGCCGGCGCGCTTCAGGCGTAGACGAACGCCGCGTCGTCCAGGTCGATCTTCGGGAACTCGTCCTTCTCGGCCCAGTAATCCTGCGTGTGGGCCCACTCGGGCTTGTCGCCGCGCCGCGGCAGGAGGTGCAGGCCGCGCATCATGTAGCCGGGATTGAAATCTTCCGGGTCGATCCACGGCAAGAGCGGCATGTCCTTGTCCTGCGGCCGCAAACGGGCGTCGACCCGCTTCGCGCCCTTGGATTCCATGTGCGCCAGGAGCCGGCAAACGAAGTCGGCGACGATGTCCACGCGCAGCGTCCAACTCGCGCGAAAATACCCGAACACCCAGACGAGGTTGGGCACGCCGGTGAACATCATGCCGCGATAGGTCACCGTGTCGCCCAATACCAGCGGCTTGCCGTCGATAGTGATCGCGATATCGCCGAACACGCAAAGGTCGAAGCCGGTCGCCGTCAGGATGATGTCGGCCTCGAGCAGATTTCCCGACTTGAGGCGGACGCCCTTGGCCTCGAAGCGCTCGATCTCGTCGGTCACCACCGAGGCCTTACCCTCGGCGATACCATTGAACAGATCGCCGTCCGGCACGAAGGCAATTCGCTGGCGCCAGGGCCGGTAGTTCGGCGTGAAGTGGGTGTCGACGTCATAGTCCGGCCCGACGTGGCTGCGGATCGCGCCCAGGAGATCTTTCTTCACGCCTTCGGGGTCGGCGACGCAGCGCTTGGTGAACGCGTCCTGCTCATAGAGGATCTTGCGCCGCACGATCTCATGGATCCAGGACTCGTCCACCTGCAGCCTGCGCAACTCGTCGGCGATCTCGATGGCGTTACGGCCGATGCGGAAGTAAGTCGGGGAGCGCTGGAGCATCGTGATATGCGCACACTTCGGCGCCATGGCCGGCAGCACGGTTGCCGCCGTGGCGCCGGAGCCGATGACTACAACGCGCTTGCCGGTGTAGTCGAGGTCCTCGGGCCAGGTCTGCGGATGGACGATCGGGCCCTTGAACTCGTCCATGCCTTCCCACTTGGGTGTATAGCCTTTGGCGTGCCGGTAGTAGCCCTGGCACATCCACAGAAAATTTGTTGTGAACCTGCACGGCTCGCCGGTATCGGTGCGCGTTGCCTCGACGGTCCATCGATTGTCGCTGCTCGACCATGAGGCGCGATCGATGCGGTGGCCGTAGCGGATGTGGCGGGCGAGATCGTTCTCCTCGACCACCTCTTTCATGTACTTGAGGATCTCGGCCGCAGTCGCGATCGGCGCGCCGGTCCAGGACTTGAAGCTGTACCCGAACGTGTAGAGGTCGCTATCGGACCGGATGCCGGGAAACTTGTGCGTGACCCAGGTGCCGCCGAAAGTGTCCTTGGATTCGAGGACGACAAACGTCTTGCCGGGACAGTGTTGGGCAAGGTGGTACGCGCTGCCGATGCCGGAGATGCCGGCGCCGACGACGAGGACGTCGAAGTGGCCGACCTGAGTTGAAGGGCGGGCGGTAACGGCGTCGATAGCGGTGTCCATACAGCCCCCCTCAGGAGCGGCCGGGCAAACGTGCCCCGTGACGGTATTATATTGATTGGCTCGTGCGCCCTTCTGAGGAGTTCGATGAGCACGATGGTCGAAATTCAGGCCACCTCAGCCTTGCAGGCTTCCCGTCACGAAATTACAGGCTGGACTCTCCAATGAAGAACGCTCTCGGATTTCTTGTCCTGCTCGCGGCGGCGCTGTGCCTCCCGGCGCATGCGCAAACGTGGCCGAACCGCCCGGTGCAGCTTGTGATTCCTTTCCCTCCCGGCGGGGGGACGGACATCATCGCTCGCGCGATCGCGATCAAGCTTCAGGGTAACTACTCGCCCCCTTGGGCATAAAGTTTTCCTGACAGCGCCATTTGGATAGCGACCAGCGGGTTGTAGCCCTGATAGGCCATGGTTTGCAAATAGCTTGAGATGCGGCAATAGGCGGCTGCGTA
>CANKMT010000031.1 GCA_947482825.1 Betaproteobacteria bacterium
CAATATCCGGGATGATCTGAAACACATTCAGTTGGCGCAATTGTTCAGCCCCAACGGTCGTGTCTGGCAGGTGACCGAACCGTCTTCGGATGCCGCTAAGCGATTGAAAGCGCTCACAATCAAGCCGCCCAAACCGATTCTGAATCTGGATTGAGCGCCTTCCCCGCCTAGATACACACCGATTTCGGCAATATCGCCCAAAGCCTTGTGCCATGCGGCTCTCCGAGGGACGTGTTACTCGGAAGTGTCAAAGTCGGGCGAGAAGCGGCCATCTTGCCGTCGAGCGCGAAGGAGACCCTCCCGGCGGTTTCGGCTGTGACATTTCCCTCAATCACCCGGCGCGCGTAGTCAATTTCGTCGGCCGAAGGGGTGTATTCCGCGTTCACGATGGGTGCCTGTCCCGGATGGATGCCCCCGCCATGAACCCGAACCGGCGAAAACGCCCGGCCATGGTGCGAAAAGCTCCTCATTCCCCGAAATCCGCCTTCGGCTCGGCTTATAGCAGGCGATCCCATTTTATTGGTCGCAGCACACTTGATCTTCCAGGCCCGCAACGCGTCGCCGGCCGGCGGTTCGACCCTGACGACCTCGGCGCCGAAATCCACGAGAAGTTATGTGAGCGTATTGTCTGCCACCAGACGGGACTGATCCAGTACACGTACGCTGGCCAGCGGCCCGAGGAACTATTCGCGCAATTTCGGTTACGGCGCCAATTCGACCCCCACGCTTCTATCCTGCTGCGACAAAGGAAATCCGATGATGCTTCCAATTTAGGCAATATATATTATCTCTTGGCCGCACTAGTATTGAATCTACGGAATTAAAAGTTGTACATTTATACCACTGCTGGCGTTGTCGGCCGGATGCGCGAGCGTTGCAGGAACCAGATGAACGCGACCAGCAACGCGGCCGGCACGAAGACCCAGAACGGTGAGGGTCGAGCCGGATTGAGCACTTTGACTTCGACGATCCTGAAGCCCTGCTCGACCCCGAGCTTCTTTGCGCGGCTTCCGAACTTGACGTTCGAAACCTCCAAGTCGTCCCCCATCGCTACGAGCGTCACCCCGCCCGTGCGCAAGCGTTCGCGTCCGTTTGCGCCTTCGCCCAAGGGCAGGGCGACCGTCTTGCGGATCGCCTTGCCTTCGATCGATTCGCCCGCGATCGTGACTGCAAGCCATTCGTCCGCGCCGAGTCTCCCGGCGATTACGTAGACCTCCTTCGCGGGCGCCGATTCGTACTTGGCATAAAACTGGTCGATCACCCAATCCGGACGGAAGAACAGAGACGTCGCGACCAAGAGCAATCCAATCTCCAGCCAGTTGCAGCGGGTCCTGAACCAGCCCATCGTAGCGGCGGCAAAAAGCAGGGAGGCCACGGTTGCACTGACCGCGACGACAGCGATTTCCCACCACGAGCCGACCCCGATCAGCAGGATCTGGGGATTGAAGATGAAGACAAAAGGCAGGATCGCGGTGCGGAAGCTGTACCAAGTGGCCTGCAGTCCGGTGGCGTTCGGGTCGTCGCCGGAAATTGCCGCCGCCGCGTAGGAGGCGAGCCCCACGGGGGGGGTCACATCGGCCATGATCCCGAAATAAAATACGAAAAGGTGTACAGCGATCAGCGGGATCACGATATCGCTTCGCGCGCCGAGTTCAACGATGACCGGGGCCATGAGCGTGGCCACCAGGATGTAGTTCGCCGTCGTCGGCACGCCAGCGCCGATCAGCAGGCAGATAACGGCGGTCAGGACGAGCATGACGAGCACATTGCCGGCCGAAATCTGCTCGACGAAATCGGTCATCATGAGGCCCATGCCGGTCAGGGTGATCACGCCGACGATGAGTCCGGCACTGGCGCAGGCGACGCCGATACCGATCATGCTTCTCGAGCCAAGCACCAGGCCTTTCCACAAGTCGGTGAACCCCCTGCAAACGCCCTCGCGCACCAGGCCTGTACGGCGGAACAGGGCAATCAGAGCCGGCTGTACGACGACGAGCACGATGGCCGTGGCGGTTGCCCAGAAAGCGGATGTCCCCGGCGAAAGCTCTTCGACCATCAGGCACCAGAGCAACACGACGATCGGGATGAAGAAGTGCAACCCGGCCCGCACTGTCGGCCATGGCTCCGGAAGATGCAGTACGGGGGCGAGCGGATCATCTTGCGGAACTTCGGGATACCGGGCGGAAAACGCCAGCAGCCCGATATAGGTCGCGAAAGTGAACCCCGCCAGCGCCCACGAAGCGCCGTCGCCGAAGACCCAGCGCACAGTGGTGATTCCGTAGTAGATCAGCGCACAGGCCGCCAATGTGCCACTCACCCCAAGCGCCCAGCCCAGCACTCTCTGCAGCGCCGTGCGCACATAGCCGCGTGGGATGACTTTCAGGTCGTATTTCATCGCCTCGAGATGGACGATGTAGAAAAGCGCGATGTAGGAAATGATCGCCGGCAGCGCGGCATGCTTGCAGATCTCCGGGTAGGGGATCCCCACGTACTCGACCATGAGGAACGCAGCCGCGCCCATCACCGGCGGCATGAGTTGGCCGTTGATCGACGACGTGGCCTCGATCGCGCCCGCCTTGACGCCCGAGTAGCCGGTCCGCTTCATAAGCGGAATAGTGAAGATCCCGCCGGATACCACGTTGGACACCGAAGAACCGGACACGACCCCGTTCAGCGCCGACGAAACCACCGCCACCTTTGCCGGCCCGCCGCGAAGGTGACCCAGGAGCGCGATCGACACCTGCATCATGTAGTTGCCGGCACCCGCAATGTCGAGAAGCGTGCCAAACAGGACGAACAGGAAGATGAATTGCACCGACACGCCTAGGGCGACTCCATACACGCCCTCGGTCGTCAGCCACATGTGCGAAACAAAACGCTGCACGGTTGCGCCTTTGTGCTGGATCACCTCCGGCATCAGCGGACCGGCAAAAATATAGACAAGGAACAGGCCGGTGGTGATGAGCATGCCAAGGCCCATCGCACGCCGCGTCGCCTCGAGCATGATGCCCACGCCAACCAGGCCGACCGTCATGTCCATCGCCGTCGGCTTTCCCGGCCGTGTCGCCAGTTCGTTGTAATACAGATAAAGGTACGCAGCGCAGAACGCCCCAACAGCCGCCAGCACCCAGTCCAATACCGGCACGGCAGTAAGTGAAGAACGTTTGAACGCAGGAAAGGCGGCAAACGCAAGGAACACGGAGAACGCAAGGTGGACCGCGCGCGCCTCGGTGTCATTGAAGATCCCAAAGCCAACCACGAACGGTAGCGGCGAGGCATACCAGATTTGGAACAGCGACCACGCCGCCGCGACCACCGCGAGAAAAACGCCGACAGAACCCGTTGGCTCGCGGCCGCCGAGGTCGGCTTCCTTGACGAGTTGCTCGAGGTCGGCGGTCGCCGGCCGGGCTGCCTGGCTCATGAACATTCCCTGGAAAACAAAAAGGGCGGAACTCTCATTCCGCCCCCCGTTCCCTTGTCGAAGGTCCCGCCTATTTCAGCCAGCCCTTTTCCTTGTAGTACCTCACCGCGCCTTCATGCAGGGGCGCCGAGAGGCCATCCTTGATCATGCTCTGGGGCGAAAGGATTGCCAGCGCCGGATGAAGTTTCTTGAATTCATCGAAATTGTCGAACACGCCTTTGACCACGGCGTAGACCGTGTCCGCCGGCACCTTGCTCGAAGACACCATGGTCGCGAGTACGCCATAAGTCTTGGTATCCGCGGTGTTACTCGGATAAAGCCCTCCGGGTATCGTCGCGTAAGCGTAATAGGGCTTTTCTTTGACGAGTTTATCGACCGCCGGGCCCGTCAGCGAAACCAGCTTGGCGCCGCAGGAGGTCGTGGGGTCCTGGATGTTCGCCGAGGGATGACCGACGCCGTAGAAGAACCCGTCGATCTTGCCGTCGCAGAGAGCCGCGCCATGCTCATCGGCCTTCAACTCCGAAGCGAGCGCAAAGTCACCGAGCTTCCAGCCCATCGAAACGAGCAGCTCCTCCATCGAAGCACGCGTGCCGGAGCCGGGGTTGCCAACGTTGAATTTCTTCCCTTTGAAATCAGCGAAGGACTTGATGTTCGCTTCTTTGCGCGCAAGCACAGTAAAGGGCTCGGGGTGCAGCGAAAAGACCGAGCGAAGGTCGGAGTGGGCACCGTCCTTGAACTGGGCGAGCCCCTTGACCGCGTTGTACTGGACATCTGATTGGGTCGCGCCCAGGTCCAGTTCACCCGCCTTGATCGTATTGACGTTAAACACAGACCCGCCGGTCGACTCCACGGAGCAACGGATATTGTGAACCTTGCGGTCCTTGTTGACGAGACGACAGATCGCTCCCCCGGCCGCGTAGTAGACCCCCGTAACCCCACCGGTACCAATCGTGACGTACTTCTGCTGCGCCTGGACCGACGGCGCGGCAAGCGTTGCGGCCAGCACCGCCGCCGAAAACAATGCCTTGTTCATGAAAGACCCCTTAGGAAGCGACGGGGAAGCTTATCGAACCGTGCCTTAGGCAGCAAGCGCCGCCGAGGCGCCCAGCGTCGAAGCCAAAGCCATCGAGAATTTCTCGACCAATTCATCGAGCTGCTTTTCCTCGATGATGAACGGGGGCGCGAACAACACATGGTCGCCCTGCACACCGTCCAGCGTGCCGCCCATCGGATAGCACATGAGACCCGCATCCAGGGCGGCCTTCTTGAGGCGGCCGTTCACCCTGCGCGAGGCCTCGAACGGCCTCTTGCTCGCGCGATCCTCGACGAGTTCTATCGCCCTGAACAAGCCTTTGCCGCGAATCTCCCCGACATGTGGGTGGCCGCCAAACGCGGAACGCAGCTTGTATTCCAGGACCTCGCCCATCGGCTTCACGCGTGCGAGCAGGCCATCCTCGTGCAGGCGCTTCTGCACCGCCAGAGCGCCGGCACAAGCTGCGGCGTGGCCTAGGTAAGTATGCCCATGCTGGAAGAACCCGCTTCCACCGATGATCGTCTCGTACACCCGGAGCGAGGCGATGACTGCGCCGATTGGCTGATAGCCTGCCCCGAGGCCTTTGGCGACGCAAACCAGGTCGGGCACGACGCCTTCGTCTTCGAAGGTAAACAACGACCCGCAGCGCCCCATGCCGCACATGACCTCGTCGAGGATAAGCAGGACGCCGTACTTGTCGCAAACTTCGCGCACCTTCCGGAAATAGCCCGCTACCGGGACGACGGCACCGAGTGTCGCGCCTACGACGGTCTCGGCAACGAAAGCGATCACCTTGTCCCCGCCCAGGCGCACGATTTCGGCCTCGAGCTCCGCCGCTAGGCGCAGGCCGTAGACTTCATCCGTTTCGCCCGCCTGCTTGCCGCGATAGGCGTAGCAAGGCGACACATGCGACACATCGATCAGCAGCGGCTCGAACTGCTTGCGGCGCCCTGCGTTGCCGCCTACGGCAAGTGCGCCCAACGTATTGCCGTGGTAGCTGCCCCTCCTTGCAATGATATGCTCGCGTTGCGGTTCGCCTTTCTCGACGAAGTACTGACGCGCCAGCTTGAGTGCCGCCTCGACGGCCTCCGAACCGCCCGAAACGAAGTACACGCGGTCGAAAGACGCGGGTGCGTGCCGGATCAGTTCATCGGCCAGCGACTCCATGGGCTCGTTGCTGAAGAACGAGGTGTGGGCGAAAGGCAGGCGATCGAGCTGGGCCTTGATCGCTGCGATCACTGCATGGTCGGTATGTCCCAGGCACGACACCGCTGCACCTCCAGAGGCATCGAGGTATCGCTTACCATGACTGTCTACCAAGTAGACACCGTCACCGCGGACCGCAACCGGATATTCGTTTTTCGGGGTGCGATGGAAGACGTGGCTCATGCGACCCTCCGTGCAATCAGGCGGCGAGCTTTTCGTGCAGGAGCGTCCGCCGGGTTTCAAGTTCCCGGGGCAGGTGGCTCCCGAGCTTGCCGAGCAACTCGTCGTGGGAATGCAGTTCTTCGGCCCAAGCGTCGTGCTCGACCTCGCTCAGCTCCGCATACTGATCGCGCGTGAACTTTTCAAGGCCACTCCACGAAAGGTCCTCATAGCGCGGCATGATCCCCAAGGCCGTGGCGCTACCCTCTGCGCTGCCTTCGCAACGCTCGACAATCCACTGCAACACGCGCATGTTCTCGCTGAATCCGGGCCAGATGAACTTCCCGGCCGCATCGCGCCGGAACCAATTCACCCGGAAAATCCTCGGCACCCGGTTGACTGTCTTGCCGACTTTCAGCCAATGGGCGAAATAGTCCCCGATGTTGTAGCCGCAGAACGCCAGCATCGCCATCGGGTCGCGCCGGACCACCCCGACCTTTCCCGTAATCGCGGCTGTTGTCTCTGAACCCAGTGTCGCCGCCATGTAGACGCCGTCCTCCCAGGTCGGAGCCTCGACGACCAACGGCACCGTCGATGACCGGCGCCCGCCGAACAGAAAGGCCGAGATCGGCACGCCGTCCGGATCCTCCCACTTCGGATCCATCGATGGACACTGCGCCGCGGGCACAGTGAATCGCGCATTTGCGTGTGCCGCGAGTCGCCCGCTCGATGGTGTCCAGTCGTTGCCTTGCCAGTCGATCAGTTCAGGCGGCGGCGTTTCGGTCATGCCCTCCCACCACACGTCGCCCTCGGGCGTAAGCGCCACGTTTGTGAAGATCACATTCGAGCGCAATGTTTTCATCGCATTCGGGTTGGTCGCCTCCGATGTGCCTGGAGCCACACCGAAAAATCCCGCTTCCGGATTGATGGCATAGAAGCGACCATCTTTGCCTGGCTTGATCCAGGCGATATCCTCTCCAACCGTCGTGATCTTCCAGCCTGCGTAACTCTTCGGAGGGATCAGCATGGCGAAGTTCGTCTTGCCGCAAGCCGATGGGAATGCTGCAGAGACGTAGTGCTTTTCACCCTTCGGCGACTCGACGCCGAGGATCAGCATGTGTTCGGCCAGCCACCCCTCGTCACGCGCCATGATCGAAGCGATGCGCAACGCCAAGCACTTCTTGCCCAGAAGCGCATTGCCCCCGTATCCGGACCCGAAAGACCAGATCTCGCGAGTCTCGGGAAAATGCACGATCCACTTTTCATTGTCGTTGCAAGGCCAAGGCACATCCTTCTGACCAAGGGGCAGCGGCGCACCCACCGAGTGCAAGCAGGGGACGAACGCGCCATCCACCCCCAGGTGGTCGACGACGGGTCGACCCATACGGGTCATCATGCGCATGTTGACGACGACGTAGGCCGAATCGGAAATCTCGACGCCGACCTGCGCGATATGCGAACCGATAGGGCCCATCGAAAAGGGCACCACGTACATTGTGCGTCCACGCATGCAGCCATCGAAAAGGTGATTGAGCGTGCCGCGCATTTCCCCAGGATCGACCCAGTTGTTCGTGGGGCCCGCGTCATCCTTCTTGGCGCTGCAGATGAAGGTCCGGTCTTCCATGCGGGCCACATCCGTCGGATGCGAGCGCGCAAGATAGCTGTAGGGGCGCAGCTTTTCATTCAGCTTGAGGAAAGTGCCCGCACTGACGAGCTCGTCGCAGAGACGGTCGTACTCCTCCTGCGACCCGTCGCACCACACGACCCGCGCGGGTTTGGTGAGCCGCGCCATTTCGGCCACCCACTCGCGCAAGCGAACGTGACGCACGTAAGACGGTGCTTTGAAAATGTTAGTGCTCTGCCGGTCCATCAGGTGCGCTCCAAAATGAAAACGGCCCTGGGCTGGCCGGGCCGATATGTTTTTGAATTCCGATGGACTTCATTGTATCGCGAGGGGAAAGCCGGGGCTAGTTGGCGGGCTGCCGAGGCTGGCCGGGGATGCCGCGCAGCAATTCAGCGAGGCCTGTTTCAAGCCTTTGTATCGTTATGACTTTCCGTATTTTGTTGCAAGCGACCGAGCGAACCGGAACATCGTCCCCGTCCCGGTAACTAACACGATCACGCGAGTAACGTGCGCGGTGGTGACCAAGGGCACACCGAGTTGCAGCACTTCGGCGGTATGGCACATCTCTGCAATCCCGCCGGGCGCGGTCGCCAGCACCACGCTGGGCACTGACAGTCCATAGACCCAGGCAAGGCCCGCCCCCAGTGGTGCTGCCGGGCAAATGGCCAGCACGAAGAGCGAGGAGCGGATTCAATAGCGTATCGCGCACAGCCTTCAATTACTTGCCGACGCAGAACCGGGAAAAGATTTCTCCGAGCAGGTCATCGGCGCTGAACTCACCCGTAATGCTGGAAAGGGCCCGTTGCGCCAGGCGCAACTCTTCGGCGAGGAATTCCCAGTTTTCGTGTTGCTCGGCCGCTGCGTCAAGGCGCGCACCAGCTTCCGCCAGGGCCCGAAGCTGGCGTTCGCGTGCAACGAACAGCGATTCGCCGGACAGATCCCACCCCGCCGCCTCGAGTAACTCCATCCGCAACAAGTCGATCCCTGCCCCGGTCTTCGCCGAGATGAACACCTCATTGGACCGGTCATCCCGCCGGCCCGGCGCGAGACCGGCCAAGTCGATCTTGTTCCAAACGAGGATCTGCTTGGCTCCGTCCGGGAACCGATCGAGGATCGCCCGGTCCTCCGGCTGCAAGCCATTGACCGCGTCGACCATCATCACCACGAGGTCGGCTCGTCCCAGCTCGCGCCAAGTCCGTTCGATGCCTAAACGCTCGATCTCGTCTGTTGTGGCGTGCAGGCCGGCCGTATCGACAATGTTCAGCGGCACGCCCTCGATCGATACGGTTTCACGAACGGTATCGCGCGTCGTCCCGGGTATCGGAGTGACGATTGCCCGCTCTTCACCGGCCAGTCTGTTTAGGAGGCTCGACTTGCCCACATTCGGGCGCCCCGCAAGCACCACATTGATCCCTGACCTCAACAGGCTGCCTTGCCGGCTGCTCCTCAGGACCGAGGCTAGTGCGTTCCGGGTTTCGGAGAGCCTCACGCGCGTGTCTTCCCGATGAACCTCTTCGATTTCCTCTTCCGGAAAGTCGAGGGACGCTTCTGTCAGGGCCCTCAGGTCGGTGAGCTGCCTCACCAACGCTTCGATTGCGCCGGAGAATTCGCCCGTCAGCGAGCGAAGCGCCCCTCGCGCAGCCTTGGCCGTAGCCGCACCAATAAGGTCGGCGACAGCCTCGGCCTGCGCGAGATCCAGTTTGCCATTCAGGAATGCGCGCCGCGTGAACTCACCAGGCTCCGCCAGCCTTGCGCCGGCATCGATGCAGGCCGCAAGCACCAAGCCAAGTGCAACGGGACTGCCATGACCCTGCAGTTCCAGGACTGGCTCCCCGGTATAGGACGCCGGTCCAGGGAAATAGATCGCAAGCCCACTTTCGATCTGGTCGCCGCGCGCATCGCGCACAGCGACCCTCGTTGCATGGCGAGGCGCGGGCAGCCTGCCGATCAGCGCAACGGCGAGGGCCGGGACGCTTGGACCCGAGACCCGAACTACGCCTATGCCGCCAAGTCCGGCGGGCGTGGCGATCGCCGCAATCGTGTCGTGGGCCGGGTCAGCGTTTTCCATGGGCAGGTTTATCGCGCTCGAACATGCGCTGGATCTGCCATTGCTGTGCTATCGAAAGGATATTGTTGATGAGCCAGTAAAGCACAAGGCCTGCGGGAAAGAAAAAGAAAAAGATGCTGAAGACGAAAGGCATGAACATCATTACCTTGGCCTGCACCGGATCTGGCGGCACCGGGTTCAACTTGGTCTGAATGACCATCGTGACCGTCATCAGGATCGGCAGCACGTAGAACGGGTCGAGTGCCGAAAGGTCGTGGATCCACAGCATGAACGGCGCATGCCGCAACTCGATCGCGGCGAGCAAAACCCAATACAGCGCAATGAAGACGGGGATTTGTACGAGAATCGGGAAGCATCCGCCAAGCGGGTTGATCTTCTCCGTCTTGTACAGTTCCATCATCGCCTGGTTCTGGCGCGCGCGGTCGTTCGCGTACATCTCGCGGATCTTCGTGAGCCGCGGCGTAACCAGCTTCATCTTTGCCATCGATCTGTAGCTTGCGGCCGAAAGGGGAAAGAACACGATCTTGATGGTGACGGTCAGCAGGATGATCGCCACGCCCCAGTTCCCCGCAAGGCTGTGATACTTCTCGAGCAACCAGAACAGCGGCCACGCGATGATCGTGAGCCAACCGTAGTCGACCACCAGGTCGAAACCCGGGGCGACTTCCTTCAGGCGGTTCTGCTCCTGCGGGCCGGCGTACAGAGGCGCGACTACCTTCGCACTTGCGCCCGGTGCAATCGCAGGCACCGGCAGCACGACCCTCCCGCTGTAAACGCCATCGGGCCGCTTTTCGACCACGAAGTCGCGCGGCGCGGCAACCGCCGGCACCCAGGCTGCGACGAAGTAGTGCTGCACGAAGGCGATCCACCCGTCGCCGGCTTGCTTCGCGTGATCGACCTTGCCTTTGTCGATGTCCGAATACTGGACCTTCTCGAACTTGCGGTCCGTCGTATATTGCGCAAAACCGTTGAAGCTTTGCGCACCAAAGGACTGAGCGAGCGAACTGCCGCCCGCCGGTTGCTTTCCATCGTGTGTAAGCTGGAAATAAGCGTGCGGCGACACCGGTACGGTACCGCCGTTGCGAAGCTCAAGGGCGACATCGACGATATAGCTGTCGCGCCTAAAGGTATAGACCTTCTCTACGGACAGGCCGTCCTTGCCCTCGGCCACAAGCCGCAGTTCAAGGGAATTCTTCCCCTCCCCCAAAGACCGCTCTCCGGGGAGCAAACGCCACAGAGTGCGGTGATTAGGGCCTGCGTCGCCGGTCAGGCCGCTCTGTGCAAAATACTGGTGCTCTGGTCCGAGCAGCACGAGGTTCTTCGTCTGATCGTTGGTCTCCTTGTGTTTACGAAGCTCGAGCCTGACGAGGCTGCCGCCAAGGGTATCGACATCTGCCACCAGGAGATCCGTTGTCACTTGGACCATCTCTCCCTTTGCAGCAGCGGCCATGGGCGGGACTGTCGTTGCCACTGGCGCGGGCGCCGCGGTTGAAGGCGTGGGCACGGCACCCGGGACCGCCTTGATAGCGCCTGGCTGCTGCGCCCCGGCAGCGGTCGGCATTGGCTTAGGCCGCTGCTCCTTTTCCCACTCAGTCCAGATTAGGAGCAGGGAGAAGCTGAAAACGAAGAATAGGATCAGTCTTTGGGTATCCATTGCTTTCACGGTTCGTGGCGCCCAGGCACCGGGTCATAGCCACCCGCATGCCACGGATGGCAGCAGGCGATGCGCTTTGCGGCAAGCATCGAGCCACGCATGGCGCCATGGCAGAGGATTGCTTCGTCGGCGTACTCGGAACAACTGGGATAGAAACGGCAATGCGGCCCGAGCATCGGGCTCACGAAATAGCGGTATCCGCGGATCAGGGTGCGCAGGACTGTTTTCAAATGGATCCCTTCACTTCGCCAGCGTCTCCAAGGAGGATCTCAACCGGTCCACCTTCACCGCCGACGCCTTCATTCCGTAAGGTGGTCGAACCAGCAAATCGATCGATCCCAGCGCGGCCTGTGCCTGCCTGAACGCTTCGCGGATGCAGCGCTTGATGCGATTGCGGTCCGTGGCCAGCGGCGCATGCTTGCGCGATATCAGAATGCCCAGCCTGGCGGGGCCCTCCGGGCGAGCACAATAAAAGAAGGTGAATCCGCTTTTGCTCCGCCTGGTTCCGCCGCGCATCAGCGCTTCGAACTCGGCGCTGGTATGGATCCGCTTGTCCCTGCTGAACCCTGCCTTGCGCGTTGCGCCGGCGCCGGGCACTCGAGGCGTTCTGTTCCCGGCGGTCAGACGGCCAGACGCGCGCGTCCCCGCGCGCGGCGGGCGCTGATTACGGCACGGCCGCCGGGCGTTTTCATCCGCGCCCTGAATCCGTGGGTGCGCGTGCGACGCGTTTTGGAGGGTTGATAGGTTCGCTTCATGACTGCCTCGGGCGCAAAAAGGCGCGTATTACACGCGGTAGCTAACCCCTTGTCAACTTTCCGGGATTTTTTTGTCGGGAGTAAGTTAGTTGTCCGGTTCTGTAGCACGTAATGTGTCCGGTTTTGAGGTGGGGCATGGAAACCTCCTTGAGCCGGGCGCGTTGGTTACAGGAGACGCGGAGAATGAGATTCGAAGAGGCCTATGCAGGCTGGCAGGACAAGCGGTTGACGCAGGAGGACGCAGGGCAGTTGTTGGGGGTGAGCGGGCGCACGTTTCGGCGCCAGATCGGGCGTTTTGAGGCCGACGGGATGCAAGGCTTGGAGGATTTGCGAATGTCACAAGTGTCCAGCCGGCGCGCCCCGGTGGACGAAGTGCTTGGGCTGCAACGGCTGTATAGCTCGGGCTTCGCAGACTGGAACGTCAAGCATTTCCACGCGTGGTACGGCAGTGAGCATGGCGGGACACGCAGCTACAGCTGGGTCAAGAGCGTGCTGCAGGAGGCCAAGCTGGTGGCGCGCTCCAAGGCGCGCGGCAAGCACCGCAAGAAGCGCGAGCGCAAGCCCCTGCCGGGGATGATGGTGCACCAGGACGCGAGCACCCATGCGTGGGTGCCCGAGCAGACCTGGGACCTTGTGGTGACCCTTGACGATGCCACCAGCGAGCACACCAGCATGTTCTTTTGCGCTGAGGAGGGCACCGACTCCAGCTTTCACGGGATCGGGCAGACGATTGCGCGCCACGGAATGTTTTGCAGCCTGTACACCGACCGGGGTAGCCATTACTTTCACACTCCCGAGGCCGGTGGCAAAGTCGATAAATCCAACCCGACTCAGGTAGGTCGGGCGCTCAAGCAACTTGGCATT
The DNA here is from genome assembly GCA_947482825.1 of Betaproteobacteria bacterium. GTDB lineage: Bacteria > Pseudomonadota > Gammaproteobacteria > Burkholderiales > SG8-39 > SZAS-79. Next base: position 12,785 of record CANKMT010000031.1, read on the forward strand.
GAGCACATCGCGGCCTATTCACCGGAGGCTCGAGGCCGCTCAGAGCGCGCCTTCGACACCCACCAGGGGCGCCTGCCCAAGGAACTGGCCAAGGCGGGGATCACCGATATGGATGCGGCCAATCGTTACCTGGAACAGGTGTACATGCCCAATCACAACGCGGAATTTGCGGTCCCCGCCCCGGAGGTCGGCAACGCGTTCGTACCCTACATCGGCGCGGGATTGCCCGACATTCTATGCACCCAGTTCGAGCGCACCGTGGACAACGATAACTGCGTGAGCTTTGAGGCGCGCAAGTTGCAAATCCCCTCCAGCAGCCACCGCGCGCACTACGTCAAGGCGTGTGTGCGCGTTCATCGCTACGTGGATGGGACGATGGCGCTGTTTCACGGCCCGCGCAGACTCGCGGTCTATGACACGCAGGGCCAACCGACTGAGCAGGAGTTCAAACAGGCCGCCTGAGGGGTTCGCCAGAGCGCCGCGAGGGGCGGCAAAGCGGCTACGGGCTACGCCCTACGCCGATTTCCCGCCCCTCGCAAAAAGCGGACATTTCATTTGCTACAAAACCGGACATTTCTATTTACTCCCGACACTTTCCGGGATTTTTCCGCCGAGCCTGTGGATAACTCGTGCCGGAAAGGGTAGAATCCGGACGATCAAAAGCGGTCGTTTTCCGGGTGCGCTGGGGCCTTCCGGAGCGGGCTGCGGACAGACCAAACTCACTTAGATGCAGAACCTCTGGGACGCCTGTTTGCGCCGCCTCGAACGCGAGCTACCGGCCCAACAATTCAATACCTGGATCCGTCCGTTGGCGGTCGATGGAAGCGCATCCAACCCAGGCAGCCTGACCCTCGCAGCACCCAATCGGTTCGTTCTTGAGCTGGTCAGGGAGCGTTTTTCGGGCCGCATAGAGAAGCTTTTTTCGGAGGAGGGCTTGGGTGCGCTTTCGCTAAAGCTCGTGCTTGCCCGTGGCGCAGATGGCGCGGTCCGGGCCACACCACCTCCTGCTGTTGCGGCGCCACACGTGGCGCCCAAAGTGCCCCAGACGCTTGAACGTGCGCGCCTGAATCCGGGTTTTTCGTTTGACAGCTTCGTAACCGGCAAGGCAAACCAGCTCGCCCGCGCTGCCGCCATCCAAGTGTCCGAGAATCCGGGTATTTCGTACAACCCACTGTTTGTCTATGGTGGCGTTGGCCTGGGAAAGACACACCTTGTCCAAGCGATCGGCAATTTCGTCGCCGCACAAAGGCCCGATGCAAAGATCCGCTATATCCACGCCGAGCAGTACGTGACGGATGTAGTAAGGGCATACCAGCAGAAATCGTTTGACGAATTCAAACGCTACTACCATTCGCTCGATCTGCTCCTGATCGACGACATCCAGTTCTTTTCCAACAAGGGCCGCACACAGGAAGAGTTCTTTTACGCGTTCAATGCCCTCGTGGAAGCGCACAAACAGATCGTCATCACTTGCGACACTTACCCGAAGGAAATCTCGGGAATGGAGGAAAGGCTGATTTCGCGCTTCGGGTGGGGTCTCACCGTCGCCATCGAACCGCCCGAACTGGAGATGCGCGTGGCAATCGTGCTGAAGAAAGCAGAGGCCGAATCGATCCTCCTTTCAGAGGACATCGCGTTTTTCATCGCAAAACACATCCGTTCCAACGTCCGCGAGCTGGAGGGTGCGCTCAAGAAAGTCCTCGCTTACTCCCGGTTCAATGCCCGTGAACTGTCGCTTGATCTTGCGAAAGATGCGCTTCGCGACATCCTCAACGTAGCCAATCGACAAGTCACCGTCGAAAACATCCAGAAGACCGTGGCCGAGTTCTTCAAGCTGAAGATTTCGGATATGCATTCGAAGAAACGGACCCGCAACGTGGCCAGACCGCGGCAAGTCGCAATGGCATTGGCTAAGGACCTCACCCAGATGAGCCTGCCGGAAATCGGGGAGGCTTTCGGCAATCGCGACCATACCACCGTGTTGCACGCATGCCGGACGATCGCCAACTTGCGCAAGCAGGACTCGATGATGAACCGGGACTACCTCGTCCTGGAGCAGGTGCTCAAAGGATGATCGCCGCCGCGGGATTTGAATCCTGTGCGGCGCATGCGTACAGATTGTGGATAACTCTAAAAATTACGGCCGCGCAGAAAGTTACCCAAAACGATTCACAGTTAATTAACAGGCCAAAATCACCGCCTGTGGTCGTTCAAGTCGCTAGTCCTAAAGGGTTTTTCTTTTTATCCCCAAGAGTTATGCCCTTTATTAATTATTATTAAGGATAAATAAGATGATTCTGGTAAAAGCCAAACGCGACGAGTTGCTTGCACCACTGTCCGCGGTTAGCGGCATCATCGAAAGGCGCCATACGCTCCCGATCCTGTCTAACGTCCTGATCGAGAAATCCGGCGACACCTTGTCGTTCCTTGCCACCGACATTGAAATTCAGATCGTTTCGCGTTCTTCCCTCGAGCAAAGCGGTGACTCCAAGGGCATCACTGTAGGCGCGCGCAAGCTCGTCGAGATATTGAGGGCGCTGCCGGAAGGCGAAGTCACGCTCTCGACGCAAGACAAGCGCCTGCAGGTGAAATCCGGACGCAGCCGGTTCACGTTGCAGACGTTGCCGGCGGAAGATTTCCCGCGCCTGGCGCAGCCGGCCGGCGACGTTTCGAAATTCTCGCTGCCACAAAAGGAGCTTCGAAAGCTGCTGGCGCTTGTGCAATACGCCATGGCACAGCAGGACATCCGCTACTACCTTAACGGGCTGCTGCTGCTGGTTGAGGACAGGCAACTCAAGCTTGTGGCCACCGACGGCCACCGCCTCGCATATTGCTCGACCCAGCTTGAGTCCGACCTTCCACGACAGGAAGTGATCGTGCCAAGGAAAACCATTCTGGAGCTTTCGAAACTTCTGCAGGAGTCCGATGAGCCGGTGAATATCGAGATCAGCGCAACGCAGGCGGCGTTTTCGTTTGGCACGATCGAGCTCGTTTCAAAACTGGTGGACGGGAAATTTCCGGACTACACGCGCGTGATCCCAAAAGTCCACAAGAACACCGCGATCATCGACCGGGAACAACTCCGCCAGTCGCTCTCCCGCGCGGCTATCCTGTCGAACGAGAAATTCCGTGGAGTGAGGTGGGTACTCGCCGACGGGATTCTCAAGATCGTTTCCTCGAACGCAGAGCAAGAAGAAGCGCACGAGGAACTCGAAGTCAAGTACAGCGGCGTGGCGTTGGATATCGGGTTCAATGTGACTTATCTCCTCGATGTCCTCAACAACGTCGCAGGCGGGGAGATCGAAGTGAGTTTTGGCGATGCGGCCTCGAGTGCGCTGGTTCATTTCCCGGCCGAAAAGGACTTTAAGTACGTCGTAATGCCGATGAGAATCTGAAAAAGGAAAGACCAGAGTGTCAGAAGAAGCAACGATCCAGCAGAAGGCGGCAGTGGAATCACTTGCAAGCGACTACGGCTCCGATAGCATCAAGATCCTGAAGGGACTGGACGCAGTGCGCAAGCGTCCGGGCATGTACATCGGCGATACATCCGACGGGACGGGCTTGCACCACATGATGTTCGAAGTGGTGGATAACGCCGTCGACGAGGCGCTTGCCGGTTGGTGCGATGAGATCGTGGTCACGATCCATACCGACAACTCGGTCTCCGTGATCGACAACGGGCGCGGGATCCCGACGGGAATCAAGGATGACGACGAATTCAAGCGTTCGGCGGCCGAGATCGTGATGACCGAATTGCATGCCGGGGGCAAGTTCGACAACAACACCTACAAGGTCTCCGGTGGGTTGCACGGTGTAGGAGTTTCGGTCGTGAACGCCCTGTCCGAATGGCTGCGGCTTACGGTGTGGCGGGAAAGCCGGATCCACCAGATGGAGTTCCGCGATGGCGTGGCCGTGGAGCCTCTTGCAATTACCGGCGCAACCGAACGTCGAGGCACCGAGGTTCATTTTCTCGCGAGCAAGGCGATTTTCGGCAACATCGACTACCACTACGACATTTTCGCGCGGCGCTTGCGCGAATTGTCATTCCTCAATAACGGGGTGCGCATCCTGCTCGTCGACCAGCGCACGGGCAAGGAGGAGAACTTCGCATTCTCCGGCGGGGTCAAGGGCTTCGTTGAATACATCAATCGCGCGAAGACCGTGCTTCATCCGAACGTCTTCTATGCCACGGGCGAGAAGGACGGCATCAGCGTGGAAGTGGCCATGCAGTGGAACGACTCCTACCAGGAGTCCACGCTCCTTTTCACCAACAACATCCCGCAGAAAGACGGGGGTACCCACCTGACCGGCTTGCGTGCGGCAATGACGAGAGTGCTCAACAAGTACATCGAGGAACTGGAACTCGCCAAGAAGGCGAAAGTCGAAACCATGGGCGACGACATGCGCGAAGGCCTGTCATGCGTCCTGTCGGTCAAAGTACCCGAGCCGAAATTCTCTTCCCAGACGAAGGAAAAGCTCGTGTCCTCCGAGGTCAGGCCGGCAGTGGAGGAGATCGTGGCCGAGAGGCTGAGGGACTATCTCCAGGAACGTCCGGCCGATGCACGGGTGATTACCGCCAAGATCATCGACGCAGCGCGTGCGCGAGAGGCGGCTCGCAAGGCGAGAGAGATGACGCGCCGCAAGGGCGTGCTCGACGGGATGGGGCTCCCGGGAAAACTCGCGGACTGCCAGGAAAAGGATCCCGCCTTGTGCGAACTCTACCTCGTCGAGGGAGATTCGGCCGGCGGCTCCGCCAAGCAAGGCCGCGACCGAAAATTCCAGGCAATCCTGCCGCTCAAGGGAAAAATTCTCAACGTCGAGAAGGCGCGATTCGACAAGCTGATCTCGTCTCAGGAGATCGCCACGCTGATTACCGCGCTCGGCACAGGCATCAAGGAGGATTACGATATCGCGAAGCTGCGATATCACCGGATCATCCTGATGACCGACGCGGACGTCGATGGCTCCCACATCCGGACGCTGCTCCTGACTTTCTTTTTCCGCCAGATGCCCGAACTCGTCGAGCGCGGCCATATTTACATCGCCCAGCCGCCCCTTTACAAGGCCAAACAAGGCAAAGAGGAGCGCTACCTCAAGGACGAGCACGAACTCAACGAGTTCATGTTGCGCCAGGCGCTGGTGGACGCGTCGCTTAACGCCTCGCCGGAAAGCGAGCCGATCCGTGGTGAAGCACTCGGCCTGCTAGCCAAGTCTTACCTCCTCGCCCAGGCAGTGATCGACAGGGTCTCGCGCTGGATCGACCGAGATGTGCTACAGGCGATCCTTCGAGGCACGCAGATCGACCTTGCTTCCCGGGATGCGGCCGAAGCCTCCGCGCAAGCCTTGTTGACGGCGATGCCGGGCAGCGGTATCCGGATTTCCGCGCACTTGGACGGCAAGACCGGGCGTTACCAGATCCGCATCGAACGCACGTTGCACGGCAACCTTCGTTTCACGAGCATCGACCACGAGTTCGTCGTCTCGGGAGATTACGCTCAGATCCGTAGGACGGCGGAAATGCTGCGCGGCCTGGTCACCGTCGGCGCTACGATTCAGCGCGCAGACAAGAAGCACGGCGTTAAAGATTTTCCCGAAGCGATGAAATGGATGTTTGCCGAAGTTCAGAAATCGATGAGCATGCAGCGGTACAAAGGTCTGGGCGAAATGAATCCTGGCCAGCTCTGGGAAACGACCATGGACCCCGCAAAGCGCCGACTTCTAAAGGTACAGATCGAGGACGGGATCGCCGCCAACGAAATCTTTACTACGCTGATGGGCGATGAAGTCGAGCCGCGGCGCGCCTTCATCGAATCCAATGCCCTCGGGGTGCGCAACCTCGATGTCTAGGAACGGGGATCGGACGAATCCAATCCCAGATTTCCGTTAGGGGGCACGTTTCTTCGGTTTGGCTCTGGCCGGCAGTTTGGTTTTGGTCGTCGCCCTGGCAGGCTTGGCTTTCGCAGCCGCCTTCTTGAGCGGGACCGTAGCAGCAGTGTTTGAGCCGGGGTCGTTTAGCGCAGGTTTTTTCGCCACTGCGCCAAGTTTTGCAACCCGCGCCTGGAATTCGAAGCCGATCTTCCCGCCCGGGGTCTTGACGAGGAAGGCCTTGAAGGGCCGCCCTTTCTTGGAGATGAAGCGATTCAGCAGGTCGGTCTTGCCAGTGGCCAGCAACCGTTCCATCTGCTCGCGCTCGATCGGTTGTTGCAGGATGATCTTGCCGGAGCGGAAATCGCAGGTTCGCGGCGAGCCGAAGACCTTTTCGCAGACGTAGGCCATGCCGGAATCGAAGATGCGGGAACCGCACTTCGGGCACGTTCCAAGCGGTTGCTGGCTGCTGAAATCCGGCGCTTCACCGCCTTCGTCTTCCGGTCGAGATTGGCCAAAGTCAAAATCGATGCGATTTTCAGCGTTGAGCTTGAGCACCGCTGCAAACGGCCGCCCCATGCGGCTGCGAAAGCCCGTGAGCGGCCCGATGGTCCGGCTGCGGATGAGTTCGGCGACTTCTTCAGGATCCCACTCGCGCCCCGAGATGACTTTCCAGAGGTTGAAGTCGCAACCCTGGCACTGGAACTTTCGGTAATTCTCCTGGATCACACCGCCGCACTTGGGGCAGGGCGCCTCCACGGTGGCAAAGGCGGTGTCCGGAATGTCGCCGTTCTTTATTCTTGCCACAAGGTCGCGCGTGACCGACTCAATATGCTCCATGAACTCGTCGCGCTTGAGCTTGCCGAGTTCCATTTGCTTGAGCTTGAACTCCCAGTCACCGGTGAGTTCAGGCGAGGTGATTTCCGAAACGCCGAAATTCCTCAGCGCGAACAGGAGTGAAAAAGCCTTCGGCGTGGGGACCAGTTCCCGCGCGTTGCGATGGACGTATTCCTCTTTGATGAGGCCTTCGATGACTGCCGCCCGGGTGGCCGGCGTACCCAAGCCCTTCTGGCTCATCGCCTCGCGCAGCTCATCATCCTCCACCAGTTTACCGGCGCCCTCCATCGCCGACAAAAGCGTTGCCTCCGTGTAGCGCGCTGGCGGTTTCGTCTGGTTGGCGATCGACTGGATATCGATGGCCTTCACCTTTTCGCCGGGTCCGACGGCGGGTAGATTCTCGCTCTCGCCTTGAGAGGCCTTACCATACACCGCCAGCCAGCCGGGGCTCTTGAGTACGCGCCCCTCGGTCTTGAAGTGGTGGCCTTCTACTTCGGTGATCCGCGTGGTCTGGAGGTGTTCGGCCGCTGGATAAAAAACAGCAAGAAACCGCCGAACTACGAGGTCATAGAGTTTTTGCTCGGGCTCAGACAGGTTCTTTGGCGCTTGCAGCGTGGGGATGATCGCGAAGTGGTCGGAGATCTTGCTGTTGTCGAAGATGCGCTTGTTTGGCTTCACCCAGCCGCTTTTCAGGACCTGTCCAGCAAAAAGGACGTACTGCCCCTCCTTCAGCATCTCGAGCGTCTTCTTGACGGTCGGGACGTAGTCCTCAGGCAGCGCCCGAGCATCGGTGCGGGGATAGGTGAGGACCTTGTGCTTTTCGTAAAGCGCCTGCGCGAGGCCGAGAGTGTTCTTGGCTGAGAACCCGAACCGGCCGTTCGCTTCGCGTTGCAGGCTCGTCAGGTCGAACAGGAGCGGCGACAACTGCGTGGAGGGTTTAGTCTCCTCGGTGACCGCTCCTGTCTTGCCGTCACAGGCCGCGCGAATCGCCTCGGCCTTTCCTGCATCCCAAAGGCGCTCCGCTTTCCTTTCGGCATCGTCCTGTTTCTTCCATTCAGCATCGAACCAGCGCCCAGGATACTCGCCAGCCTTGGCGCCGAACCGGGCATGGACTTCCCAGTAATCACGCGGCTTGAAAGCGCGGATCTTCTCTTCTCGTTCCACGAGGATGGCAAGTGTCGGCGTTTGTACGCGCCCGACCGTGGTGAGGTAGAAGCCGCCCTCCTTGGAATTGAACGCGGTCATTGCGCGCGTGCCGTTGATCCCGATCAGCCAGTCGGCTTCGGAACGCGACTTGGCGGCATCGGCCAGTGCGAGCATGTCCCGGTCGGCACGCAGCTTGTCGAAGCCCTCGCGGATCGCCGACTGTGTCATCGACTGCAGCCAAAGACGCTGGACCGGTTTCTTGGTCTTCGCGTGCTGGACGATGTACCTGAAGATCAACTCGCCTTCACGGCCTGCGTCGCAGGCGTTGACCAGAGCGTCTACATCCTTGCGCTTGATGAGGCGCAGGAGGACGTTCAGGCGCGGTTCGCTCCTCTCTATCGGGCGCAGGTCGAAATGGGGGGGAATGACCGGGAGGTTGTTGAACGACCACTTGCCTTTCTTGACATCGTGCGACTCAGGCAGAGCGAGTTCCAGCAAGTGGCCGACCGCCGATGAGACGACGCAGTCGTCGCTTTCGAACCAGTCGGCCTGCTTGGTGAACCCGCCCAGTGCTTTGGCGATGTCCGAAGCGACCGACGGCTTTTCGGCGATGATGAGTTTTTTTCCCACGGGGAAAGAGGGCTCCTACCTTGAAGGGGGGCAGATGATAAGCGCAACGGCGGGCCGATGACAACCGAGCCGATCACGCAAAGCACCCGGATAGGGGTGTCAGTTCGGCAGGCGACTCTCAGACACGGCAAGCAGTTCTTCAGCGATCAGCCGGCTTGTGGGCGTCTCTAGATTCCACAACACCATCAGCACGATAAGCTTCAACTGATCAAGCGAAAGGGTGCGGCCGGAAGCCGCCATCGCGCGGTCCATGACAAGCTCGCGTAACACCGGGTCGAGCACGCCGATCTCTTCCAGATGCATCACCAAGCCGCGGCACGCGGGATCGAGCTTTGCGCATTCCTTCGGCGCATAGGCACGGACCGCGTGCGCCGAACCGGGCAGCGGAGCCAGGTTCCGGTGCGGTGCGTGCAGCACGCCGGCCAACCACGACAAGGCCTCACTGATGTCCGACTCCTCGAATCCTGCCGCCGATAGCTTTCTTGCGATCAGTTCGTTGTCTTGCGAGAGGTCGGCCCGATGGCAGTTCTCGAACAGATAAACAAAGATGTCGTACATGGGGGGGTGTTCTTTTTTTCAGGTCAAGCGTTGATAACGCCCGCCGGGCAGCGTAGAAACCAGCCCGTCGAGTTCCAGGCGCAGCAATTCAGCCGTAACGGCTTCGGCCGGGAGTCCGGCGCGCGCACAAAGCGCATCGATGTCCACCGGATCGAATCCCATGTGCAGCAGCAGGTTGCCGCTCGCCAGGACTTGCGCGGGCAATGTAGATGCATAGCGCCAGCTGCCAAGCTCCGCCATCACGTCCTCGGCCGAATCAACCAGCTTGGCGCCCTGCTTGATCAGCGCATGGCAGCCTTTCGAAAGTGGCGAATGGATCGATCCCGGAATGGCAAAGACGTCCCGTCCTTGTTCGGTCGAAAGACGTGCCGTGATAAGTGACCCGCTTCCCAAAGCCGCCTCGACCACGAGGCAGCCGCGCGCCAAGCCGCTGATGAGCCGGTTTCGGCGGGGAAAATTGTGCCCAACGGCCGGCGTTCCGACTGGGTATTCGCTGAGCAGCAGCCCGCGCGCGGCGATCTCTGCGAATAGAGACGCGTTTGACTGAGGATAGATCACATCGATTCCGGTGCCGAGCACTGCAATCGTCGACCCCCCCCCGGCGAGACCGCCTCGATGTGCGGCTGCGTCGATCCCCAGCGCGAGGCCGCTCACGATCGTCATGCCTCCTTCACTGAAAGCCTTGGCAAAAGACTCCGCGTTGCGGATACCTTGCGCGGTGGCATTGCGGCTGCCCACGACGGCAAGCGTTTTCCTGTTCAGGAGTTCCGGATCACCGCGTGCGTAGAGAAGCGGTGGCGGATCCGGGATTTCGAGCAAGAGCTTGGGATACCCGGAATCTGCGAGCGTGATGACGTGATTCAGTGTCTGCGAAGCCCACACCAGCGCACGTTCGACGGCATCGGAGACTGCCCCTGAGTACAGAGCCCTGGCAGCTTCCAACCCCGCGATCCGGGCCAATTCGGACTTGTCGGCCAGGAGGATGTTTTCGGGCAGTCCAAACGTGCTTAGGAGCCGCCGGATCGTTGCGGCGCCGAGGCCCGGCGTGAGGCAGAGAGTCAACCACGCTGCGAGCCCCTTGTTGCGTGTCATCCGGGCGGGCAGCGCAGGGGGAAAGGGTACTTAAGGGTTCTGGACGACATCCAGTGGGTTGACCGGCCGCGAAACATCCATGACCAGAGCATACGATACCCGGTCGAAAACGCGGAACACGAACACCAATCCGTAGCGCTCATCCGGAACCTTGAGGCCGCTCAGCGCGGTATGCTCGATCGCGCCGGAAAGGGAGCGCTTCTGGCCCACGACGGAACCGAGGCGCAACAGCGCAAGCACATGCCCTACCTCGATGCCGTCAGCCTTGCCGCGGTTAAGCGTGACGACAGAATTGCGGCCCCCCTCGCCGACTGTGCCCACGCCGCCATAGATCGACATCACGCGGCCGGAAATCTTGGCGCTCGGCGCATGCGGCGCGTAGTTCGGGACCTGTGGAACCCCCGCCGCGACCAAGCGGTCACCGGTGGTGATTTCTTGGTTGGCAGCTATGATCTCGATCGTCGAGGGTTCTCCCTTCTTGCGGACCCGCGCGGATCCCAGGAAGGTCGCCTCGTATCCGACCGTCAGGTTGCTATCCGGGTCCACCAGGGCTTTGCCGCGCCGATAGACATGCCAGGTCTCCTCCTTCGCTCCCGAGAGCCCGCGGGCATAGGCAATATTCCCGGCGCCAAGGATCACCCGGTTTTCCTCGGTCGCCATGATGGCGGGGGCATTGTCCAATCCGTTGGGTTCGATCACCAAAGGACGCGTCAGGTAGGGTTCGATCAGGCTCGGTGGAATGCTCGGGATGGCCCTCGTTTCGGAGGACTCGGCGCGAACCTTGGGCGAAAGCTTCACCGTGTCGGTGGACTGGACACCCATTTGCCCTTTAGTGCGATCCAGGACCAGCACATCCCCCGGATAGATGCGGTGAGGATTTTTGAGCGTTTCCCGGTTCATCTCCATCAACTCGGGCCAGCGGTGCGGCGATTCGAGGTAACGCTGGGCGATCGACCAGAGCGTATCGCCTTGGACCACGACATATCGATCCGGCGCCGTGGCTTTGATTTCACTTGGCGGAACCTGTGCCGAAACACCGCTCCCAAGCCCGGAACAGGCAACAAAAGCGAGCGTTGTGATAGACTTACGGAACCCATTCAGCATGGAGCCCCCGTTTTCCGGTCGGCCGGCAAAATCCGCTTGATGAACCCACGTGTCAGCCAAAGTTAGCATAAAGCCCAGACAATTTACATACCGCATTAGATTGTCTACGTAAATCGCTCTGTCAGCAAGCTTATTCCCTCTTCCAATGTCGATCCTCAACATTCTGCGCTACCCGGACGCCCGGCTCCACAAGGTCGCCGCGCCGGTCACCGTTTTCGACGCCCCTCTCAAGAAGCTGGCCTTGGACCTCGCCGAGACTATGTATGCCGCGCCCGGAGTCGGCCTCGCGGCTTCGCAAGTGGACGTCCACAAACAAGTAATCGTGGTTGATGTGTCCGAGAGGCGCGACTCCCTGATTACGCTCGTCAATCCGGAGATCATTGAAAGGTCCGGGGAGTCGGATATCGAGGAGGGTTGCCTTTCGGTTCCCGGAATTTACGACACGGTTCCGCGTGCGGAACGAGTCAAGGTCAGAGCTTGGGACGCGAACGGCAACTCATTCACCCTCGAGGCCCAAGGTTTGCTTGCCGTGTGTATCCAGCACGAGATGGATCATCTAAAGGGGAAGGTGTTCGTCGAGTACCTTTCCCAACTCAAGCAGACGCGGGTGCGTGCGAGGCTCGCCAAGCAACTGAGAAAGAGCGCCTAGCGCCGGGGGCGGGATCGCCCCCCGCTCACCGACCGTTTGCGAATTGCAGCATCTCGCTTCGGGCTGCTTTCGTCCAGCGGATGTCCCTGATGCGACTTGTTTTTGCCGGCACCCCCCACTTTGCGGCCTTTGCGCTCGCGGCGTTGCTCGAAGCAGGCCACGCGGTCGGCGCAGTGCTTACCCAGCCGGACCGCAAGGCGGGCAGGGGCATGCAACCGGCCGCGAGTCCTGTCAAGGCGCTTGCTCGCGTTCACGGCCTCGCGGTCTTTCAGCCGGAAAAATTGAATGACGCGGCAACGATTGAACAAGTGCGCGCGCTGGCCCCGGAAGCCCTCATTGTTGCAGCGTATGGCTTGATCCTCCCGCGGACGGCACTCGAGATTGCGACCAGGGGCGCGATCAATATCCATGCATCCCTGTTGCCGCGTTGGCGCGGCGCGGCACCGATTCAGCGTGCACTTCTGGCGGGTGACCGGGAAACCGGGATCACACTCATGCAGATGGACGAGGGTCTGGATACGGGGGCCATACTGGCGCAGCGAAGCCTTTCGATCGAACCGGAGGAGACCGCAGGTTCCCTGCATGACCGGCTCGCCGTGATGGGAGCACGCATGATCGTCGAACTCCTGGGAGACCTGGAACGCGGACCCCTCGCAGCGACCCCGCAACCGGCGCAAGGGGTGACCTACGCCCAGAAGATCGACAAGCGCGAAAGCATGTTGGATTGGCGCAAGGATAGTCGCGACCTTGAGCGGCAAGTGCGCGCATTCAATCCTTCGCCAGGCGCGCGATCGACGATCGACGGTATCGAGATCAAGGTGTGGCGTGCGAATCGCGTCGAGGCGAATGGAGAACCGGGCTGTGTGAATGAGGTGGGTGACTTCGGCATCGTCGTTTACTGCGGAAACGGGGCGTTGGCCCTCGTGGAACTGCAACGTGCCGGCGCGAGGCGCCTTGGCGCGCGCGAATTCTTGCGCGGTCATCCGCTAGCGCCGGGTTCGCGCTTTGCACTCCCTGGTTGATTGAAGGTGGTTTCGCCCGAACTGTCGGCGGTGTTTGCTGCATCCAGCGGCCTGGTGGCGCGCGTTGCCGGCGGGGGGAGCCTTGCTTCGGAACCTTCAGGTTTCGGTCAGACGGGTCCCATGCGCGGCGCGACGATGGACATGGTGTACGGCACATTGCGGCGGTTCGGGCGCGGCGACGCAATCATCACTGCCCTCGCGCATCGCGGTGTTCCGGACGATAGAGTGCGCGCGCTGCTGCTGAGCGCACTCTACGCCATCGAATCCGGGGCCTACGCTGAACATGTGGCCGTCGACCAGGCAGTGAAAGCATGTTCGCTCATCGGCAAACATGCGGCGAAACGGTTTGTGAACGGGTTGTTGCGAACGTTCCTGCGCGAGCGAGCTTCGATCGAGAGTGACTTGGCGAAGGACCTAGTCGCCCGAACAATGCACCCGGACTGGTGGATCGATGGCGTCCGCAATGCTTATCCGAATGAGTGGCAGCAGGTACTTTCAGCGGGCAACAAGCATCCTCCCATGGGCTTGCGGGTGAATCGGCGTCGGAGCAGTGTGGCGGACTATCTTGAGCGGCTGGAACGCGAGTCGATGCACGCACGGTGGCTCGAAGACTTTTCGCTGCTGCTCGATGCGCCGGTTGGCGTGGACCGCGTGCCGGGGTTCGGGAATGGCGAGGTGTCGGTCCAGGATGTGGGTGCACAGCGCGCCGCGCGGTACCTCGACCTGACGGACGGGCAACGCGTACTCGATGCCTGCGCAGCGCCAGGCGGCAAAGCCTGCCATATTCTTGAAACCGCAGCAGTGGACCTGCTCGCACTGGATTCGAACCCTATTCGTTGTGAGCGCATCCGGCAGAACTTCGCCCGCCTTGGGGTCACCGGGGAAATCAAGGTTGCGGACTGCGCGCTTCCCGAAGACTGGTGGGACGGCCGCTCTTTTGACCGCATCCTTGCTGATGTGCCTTGCACCGCATCCGGAATTGTTCGACGCCACCCCGATATCAAATGGCTGCGACGGCCCGGCGATCCAGCGCGGTTCGCGGCCGGGCAATTGCGGACACTCGGTGCCCTGTGGCGGGTGCTGGCTCCGGGTGGTAAATTACTCTACGTAACGTGCTCGGTCTTCCCGGAGGAGAATGCTGCGGTCCTGGATGCTTTCGCCGCATCGCATGGGGAAGCCCGCAGGCTTGAACTCCCCGGCAACGCGCCGGCGCAACTTCTTCCCGGCGACGACAACGACGGCTTTTATTTCGCTCTCCTGACAAAGTAATCCGATGCGCGCATTGCGCGGCCCCTTCTCGATATTGCTGTTGGCGGTTGCGCTCTCTTGGAGCATGCGGGCGGCTTTCGCCGATGAGATCAAACTGCTCGAGGCGCGGCTCGAGCAAACCGAGGACGGGGTCGTACTCAACGCCGATTTCGCCTTCGATTTCAATTCGCGGCTGGAACAGGCGGTCACCAACGGCGTGCCTTTGTACTTCGTGGTCGAATTCGATCTGACGCAACCGCGTTGGTACTGGTTTGATGAAAAGACCGCCACCCGCCGGCGCCAGACACGCCTGTCCTACCACGCCCTTTCACGGCACTACAGGCTGTCAACCGGGCTCCTGCAGCAGAACTACGCATCGCTAGGCGAAGCGCTGGCGGTGCTGCGCCGAGTGCGCAACTGGCTGGTGCTCGACCGGAGCACGCCGCTGTCCGACGCCAACTACCAAGCAGCAGTGCGTATGCGGCTGGACCTGAGCCTGCTGCCCAAGCCATTCCAGGTGAACGCCCTGACCAGTCGCGAATGGCATCTCGAGTCGGAATGGCGGCGGTTCACTTGGCGCCCCGCGCCTGTACAGCCGCCGGGCCCGACGGCGCCTCCTCCGGTGGCTCCCTCTCCAGCCATGACCGTCTTGCCAGGCGATCGGCGCGAGGAAGGGCCGGCCAAGTGAAGACACTGCTGATTCTTGGCACGGCGCTCGGCGGGATCCTCGTGTTCCTGCTGGCCACTGCGAGCGCAAATACTTCGTTGTTCGCTGCGCACTATTCATTGCTCCTCGGGTTGAACGCCGTATTGGCAGTCGCATTGCTTGCGCTGGTCGGGTACCAGCTCGTTTCGCTCGGGCGCAGGCTCCGGAGCCGGGTTTTCGGCTCGCGCCTTACGCTACGGTTCCTCGTGCTGTTCGCGACCATGGCGGTCGTTCCCGGGGTGATCGTCTACACAGTATCCGTACAATTCCTTTCGAAAAGCATCGAGTCCTGGTTCGACGTCAGCGTGGACAGCGCGTTGGAAGGGGGTATCAAACTAGGCCAAGCCGCCGTCGACCAGATGCTTGCCGAACTTCACGTCAAGGCGCGCGCCATGGCCGTCGAGCTGGCGGACCGCTCCGACAGCCAGCAGGTCGTAGCGCTGAACCGGTTGCGCCAGCAGGCCGTGGTCGAGGACGCGGTAGTCGTTGCCGCGAACGGCCGACTCGTCGCAAGCGCCAGCGATAACCTTGCTCAGCTCGTTCCTGAACTACCCAGTTCGCTCCAGCTGCGCCAAGCGCGAAGCAACCGAGGAGTCACTTCGATCGACTCGCTGCCCGGCAAGCCACTGGGGTTGCGCGCGATAGTGCCGATTTCGGCTTCGGCGATCTCGGACGAAACGCGTTACCTCCAACTGCGCCAACCGGTGCCCTCGGCTCTGGCGAGAAGCGCTGAAGCGGTCGAGGCGGTCTATGGCGACTACCGGAAGCTCTCGCTCTCGCGCCAAGGGCTTAAACACAGCTATATCGTGACGCTGACCCTCGCCCTTCTGATGGCGCTATTCTCCGCCGTTGCCCTGGCTTTCATCCTATCCGATCGCCTTTCCGCGCCGCTCTCCGATCTAGCGCAGGCCACACAGTCGGTGGCGCGAGGCGACTTCTCAAAGCGCATGCCTGTGACCAGCCGCGACGAACTCGGCGTGCTCCTTGAGTCCTTCAACAGCATGACACGGCAGTTGGACGAAGCACGGCAGGTCGTCGAGTCCAACCGGCTCCTGCTCGAGACGGCGAAGGCCAGGCTTGAAAACATCCTCGCGAACCTTTCAGCCGGCGTGCTGGTATTCGACCCGGAGTTGAGGCTGTCGATCTTCAACCATGGCGCGGCGGCGATCCTGGGCCGGGAACTCGGCGCGCTGAGCGGCAAGGCGCTCGGCGAGTGGGATGGATTCGAATCCTTTGCCAAACCCGTGCGCGAGGCTTTTGCCACGCCTGGCGGCAAGAGCTGGCAACTGGAGTTGGTGCTTCCCGGCAGCGGCAAGACGCTGCTGGCGCGCGGAACCCCGCTACCCTCGGGTTTTGTGCTCGTTTTTGATGACGTCACTCAACTGATACAGGCACAAAGGGCCACCGCCTGGGCCGAAGTCGCGCGGCGCCTGGCGCACGAGATCAAGAATCCGCTTACGCCGATCCAGCTTTCCGCCGAGCGCCTCGAGATGAAGCTCGCCGACAAACTTGGCCCGGAAGACAGCGAGACGCTCAGGCGCGGCTCGCGGACCATCGTAAACCAGGTTGCCGCGCTCAAGGCGATGGTTGATGACTTCCGCGATTACGCCCGTCTGCCGGCCCCTGTGCTGGCCGGCCTCGACCTGAACGCGCTGGTGTCTGAAGTCCTGACCCTGTATGAAACCTCGGGTGTTCAGATCCGGCGCGACCTCGCGGCGAATCTTCCCCAGGTACTCGCCGACTCCTCGCAGATCCGCCAGGTCCTGCACAATCTCGTCCAGAACGCGCAGGATGCGCTCGGTGCGGCCGGGACGCCGGGTTCCGTCATCGAGGTGAGCACTGAGCCGGCCGACGGCACCGGGGTGCGTCTAGTGGTGAGCGACAATGGCAGCGGTTTCCCAGAGGAGCTCATGGCGAGGATCTTCGAGCCCTATGTCACCACGAAGTCCCGCGGCACGGGCCTTGGGCTGGCCATAGTCAAGAAGATCGTCGACGAGCACCACGGCGAGATCGCAATCGACAATCGTCCGCGTCTCGGGGCTGCCGTAAGTATCGTGCTGCCGATCCTGGGTAGCGGCAGTACCTCGGCCAAGGCGGCCTGAATATGGCGCAGATCCTCGTAGTCGATGACGAAGTCGGCATCCGCGAACTCCTTTCGGAGATCCTTGCCGACGAAGGCCATCAGGTCGTCCTCGCCGAAAATGCCGGCGCGGCGAGGCGCGCGCGCGCGGCCCAAAGGCCGGACCTGGTCCTGCTCGATATCTGGATGCCGGACACCGACGGGATATCGCTTTTGAAGGAATGGGCAGCCAATGGGCAACTCACCATGCCGGTGGTGATGATGTCCGGTCACGGGACGATCGAGACGGCGGTCGAGGCAACCCGCATCGGCGCGCTTGACTACCTCGAGAAACCGATCGCGCTCCAGCGCCTGCTCACGACTGTGAAGCGCGCCTTGCGCAACCAGGATGTGCCGGTTTCGCGCCGGTTGTCCCTTTCAGCGCTGGGCCGCTCGCCCGTGCTGGGTGACTTGAAGAAGCGCCTCGCCCAACTGGCGCAGATCGGCACCCCGTTGATGCTTCGCGGCGAGCGCGGCATGCAGGCGGAAATGTTTGTGCGCCACCTGCTGGCAGCCGGAGCGCCGTTTGTGACCGGCGCTGACGCCCTGAACGAACCACCCTCGGAAGTGCTGGCGCGTGCAGCCGGAGGCATCCTTTTCGTCCCCGACCTTCTGCGCTTGACGCGCAGCGAGCAGAAGAACCTTGATTTCCTCCTCGTGCGAGCCGAAAAGCACAAGGCGAGGGTTGTCTCTTTTTCGACCGTCGAGCCGCAGCGGCTGGTAACCGAGCACGATTTCGATCCCGACCTCGCAGCCCGCCTCTCCGAGCTTGTCATTGCGCTACCCTCGGTGCGCGAATTCGCCGAGGAGATCCCGGAGATCGCGGCGCTGGTGCTGGGACAACTGGTCGAGGCCAGGGCCTGCCCGCCGCGGAGACTTTCGACGGCGTCGCTGAACGCATTGCGCCACCATTCATGGCCCGGCAACCTTGCCCAACTCGACGCGGTAGTCAGGAACCTTGCCCTCACGGCGCTGGAAGAGGAGGTACGGCTTGCGGATGTCGAGCGTGTCCTTGCGGCGCATTCCGCCCCGGTTGCCGCCGGGGAGCTGCCACTTGACCAGCCCTATCGCCAAGCCCGCGACGCGTTCGAGCGTTTGTACTTCGAGTACCAACTCGCGCGCGAGAACGGGAGCATGTCCAAGGTCGCCGAGCGCACAGGCATCGAACGCACCCACCTGTACCGCAAGCTGAAAGCACTCGGCTTGCCGGTGGGTCGCCGCGAGGAGACTTGAACTGGACCATGTTCGCGTTCCGGTGCATGTCGTAACGGGGACTGCGGGAGCGAACCAACTCATACGCCGGCTTTGCGCGCAGAGGGAGCGGTGGCTTGGGTTGGTCGGTGCGCCGCCCGGGATTGAGGTCCCCAATATCCGTTCATTTGCGGCCGGCTGCCCGTGTTGCACGGGGCGGGTGGTCCTGCAGGTTTCCCTGGCGCGCGCGTTGAGGGACACCAGGGCCATACGGGTCTTTGTGGAGGTTTCCGGCGCCGAGCACGCAGCATCGCTGGAGCGCGTTCTTGCCGAACTGCCGATGAGCTTGTCGGTGACGGGTGCGAGAAAGATCGTGCTGCCGCGGGACGCCGGACTCGGCCCTGCTGACCTCGAAGTCGCCGAGCAGAGTGGTTAAGCCGGGTTGTCGAGTCCACGGGTTGTCGAGTCGTTGGCAGTCACGGCGACCGTGGTTATCATGGAGCCGTCTACACGGCGGCTAAATCCGAAACGAAAGGAAAGGAAACCATCCTCCATGCTGCTCCAGTTCGTCATCATCTACTTGATTGTTTCGGTCGCGATCGGCTTGTATGCCGCGACCAAGGTAAAGAACTCGACCGACTTCGTAGTGGCAGGACGCCACCTGCCGCTCCCGTTCATTGTCGCGACCGTATTCGCAACTTGGTTCGGCGCGGAAACGGTGCTCGGTATACCGGCGAAGTTCCTCAACGACGGACTCAAGGGCGTCGTTGCCGATCCTTTCGGCTCCTCGATGTGCCTCATCTTTGTGGGGTTGTTCTTCGCCCGCCCGCTTTATCGCATGGGCCTGCTCACCATCGGCGACTATTACCGGGCGCGCTACAACCGCGCAGTGGAATTGACGGCGGCGATCTGTATCGTGATTTCGTACCTTGGCTGGGTTTCGGCGCAGATCACGGCGCTGGGCTTGGTGTTCAACGTCCTGACCGAAGGCGCGCTGGCGCCCTGGCAGGGCATGATGATCGGCGTGGCGATCGTCCTCGTCTACACACTGGCCGGCGGGATGTTTTCGGTCGCCTTCACCGACCTTTTCCAGATGTTGATCATCGGCGTCGGCATGGTCTATATCGCAATCGTCGTGTCGGGCATGGCAGGCGGCGCGGGCGTCGTGGTGGAGCACGCGCGGGCTGCCGGAAAGCTCGAATTCTGGCCCGGCCTCGAGCCCCGCGACGTGATCGCGTTTGCAGCCGCCTGGATGACGATGGCGCTCGGTTCGATCCCGCAACAGGACGTGTTTCAACGCGTGAGCGCAGCCAAGAACGAGAACACGGCGGCCCTGGGCTCGGTGCTGGGGGGCAGCATCTACTTCTTCTTTGCTTTCGTTCCGATGTTCCTCGTCTATTCGGCCACCCTGATCGACCCGAAAATGGTGACCGACCTGTTGGCGAACGATTCGCAGCAGATCCTGCCCCGGCTGATTCTCGACCATGCACCCTTTGCGGTGCAGGTGATGTTCTTTGGTGCTTTGCTCGCCGCGATTCTGTCGTGCTCGTCGGCCACGCTGCTCGCGCCGTCGGTCACATTCGCGGAGAACGTGCTGCGCAACTTCTTCCCCAAGATAACCGATGACCAGTTCCTGCGCATGCTGCGTATCGTCGTTCTGGTCTTTGCCATGGGCGTGCTCGTCTTCGCGATGACTTCCAACTCCACCATTTACGGCATGGTGGAGAACGCCTACAAGATCACCCTGGTTGCGGCTTTTACACCGCTCGCTTTCGGCCTGTACTGGAAACGCGCGACCACACAGGGGGCAGCCGCAGCGATGGTCCTCGGGCTTTCGACCTGGCTGTCGCTGGAATTCCTCGCCCCCAATGGGTTTTTTCCGCCCCAGTTCGCAGGCCTGTTCGCGGCGATGGCCGGTATGGTGGCAGGGTCGCTGCTTCCGCAATGGTATGGCGCGGGCACTCATCACCCCACCTACGCCCACCTGGATCACCGGGTAAAGTCATAGACTTTTATTTCGAAGACCCCGCGCCCCGATTGACTCTCCGGTCAGTTGATGTATCGGGACCGGTACATTTAGGGGTTTCGTAGCGCGCCCCAGGCGAGCGCTCCCCAAGCGAGCATGAATGCGGCGCCACCCACCGGCGCTACCGCGCCGAGCCACCTCTCGCCGCTTAGCGCGAGCGCATAGAGGCTGCCCGAAAAGAGGACGATGCCCACGCCCATCAGGCAACCGGAGGCCCGCAACGCAGTGTTGCCGGGAAGTTGGAAGCACGCCAATCCTACGAGCACGATACCTAGCGCGTGATAGAAGTGGTATTGCACCGCGGTCTGCCAAACGGCGAGCAACTCCGGTGCAAGGCGCGCCTTGAGCGCATGCGCGCCAAATGCCCCCAACCCTACGGCGGCAAAAGCAAACAGGCTGCCCAGCGCGATAAAAAGCTTTGCGTCGGCGGGCATCGGCGACTCAGGCCGCGACCGCGGTTTCGTCCGGTTCGTAGGCGAGGTACGGCGCGAGCCATCGTTGCGCTTCGTCCAGCGTCATGCCCTTGCGCTTGGCGTAGTCCTCGACCTGGTCGCGGCCAAGCTTGCCGACGGCGAAGTAGCCCGAATCGGGATGGGAGAAAAAGAACCCTGAAACCGAGGACGCCGGAAGCATCGCAAACGACTCCGTCAGCGTCATGCCGGCATTTCCCTGCGCGTCAAGCAGGCGGAAGAGCGCGCCCTTCTCGGTATGGTCCGGGCAGGCCGGATACCCGGGCGCCGGCCGGATGCCGCGGTACTTCTCGGCGATCATCTCTTCGTTGGTCAGCGTCTCTTCGGCCGCGTATCCCCAGAACTCGCGCCGGACGCGAAGGTGCAGATGTTCGGCGAACGCCTCTGCGAGGCGATCGGCCAGCACCTTCAGCATGATCGCGTTGTAGTCGTCATTGGCCGCTTCGTACTGCGCCAATCGCCCTTCGAACCCGCCCGCACAGACTGCAAAGGCCCCAATATAGTCGGCCACATGCGAGTGCTTGGGCGCGATGAAATCAGCCAGGCACTGGTTGTCGCGCCCGGTGGGTTTGTGGTTCTGCTGGCGCAGGTTATGCCAGGTCATGAGGACATCGTGCCGAGTCGCGTCTGCATAGATCTCGATGTCGTCGTCGTTGACCTGGGCGGCCGGGAACAGCCCAAACACGCCGTTCGAGCTGATCCATTTTTCATCGACGATGCACTTGAGCATCGCCTGCGCTTCGGCGAACACCTTCCTGGCGGCCTCGCCGACGACCGGGTCTTGCAAGATGCCTGGATAGGGACCGGACAGTTCCCAGGCCTGAAAAAAAGGCGTCCAGTCGATATGCGGGACGAGCTTTTCGATGGGGTAATCGCGCAGTGATTCGACTCCCATGCGCGCCGGAACCGGCGGGTCGTAGTTTTCCCAATCGGTCTTGAGCCCCAGTTTGCGCGCTTCGCCGATCGGATGCAGCGGCCCAGGACCCTTCTTGTCGCGGTGCTGAGCCCGGATTTTCTCGTAGTCGGCGAGCACGCCGGCCAGATAATCTTTGCGCAGGTCGTTCGAGAGCAGGTTGGAGACCACCGATACGCTGCGCGAAGCATCCGGCACGTACACCACGGGCCCGGAATAATTGGGCGCGATCTTGACGGCCGTATGCGCCCGGGAGGTCGTCGCGCCGCCGATTAGCAATGGCAGTTGCAGCCCTTCCCTTTGCATTTCCCTCGCAACGTGCGCCATTTCCTCGAGCGAAGGCGTGATCAACCCAGAAAGCCCTATGACGTCCGCTTTCTCGGCCCGCGCGACTTCGAGGATCTTTTGCACCGGAACCATCACGCCGAGGTTCACGACGTCATAGTTGTTGCATTGGAGCACCACCGCGACGATATTCTTGCCGATGTCATGCACGTCGCCTTTGACTGTGGCGATCACGATCTTGCCTTTGGCCTTGCCGGCGTTCCCGCTGCGAACCTTCTCTTCCTCTATGTAAGGGATCAGATGGGCGACGGCCTGCTTCATCACGCGCGCCGACTTGACCACCTGAGGCAGGAACATCTTGCCCGCGCCGAAGAGGTCGCCGACGATGTTCATGCCGTCCATGAGAGGGCCTTCGATGACTTCAATGGGTTTGCCGCCCGCGGCGTCGATCTTGAGCCGGATCGTCTCGGTATCCTCGACGATGAAATCGGTGATGCCGTTGACGAGCGCGTGCGACAGGCGCCGCTCGACCGGTTCCCGCCGCCAGGCGTCGTCCTTGATGTTTTCCTTGGCGCCGTCTTTGACCGAATTGGCGATTTCGATCAATCGCTCGGTCGCGTCCGCGCGGCGATTGAAGATCACGTCCTCAACGCGTTCCCGCAGCGCCGCGGGTATCTCCTCGTAGACGCCGAGCTGACCGGCGTTGACGATTCCCATAGACATGCCGGCGCGGATCGCGTGGTATAGGAACGCGGTGTGCATCGCTTCACGCACCCCATCGTTACCGCGGAACGAGAACGAGAAATTGGACACCCCTCCAGAAATCTTCGCATGCGGCAGGTGAGCGCGAATCCACTTGGCCGCCGCAAGGAAATCGATGCCGTAATTAGCATGTTCTTCGAGGCCGGTGGCGACTGCGAAGATGTTTGGGTCGAAAATGATGTCCTCGGGCGGAAGGCCCGCCGACCCAGTGAGCAGCTTGTAGGCGCGCGCGCAGACTTCGATGCGGCGCTCGTAGGTGTCGGCCTGGCCCTGTTCGTCGAAGGCCATGACAACTGCGGCGGCACCGTACTTCCTCACGAGGCGCGCCTGGCGCAGGAACTCCGCCTCGCCCTCCTTCATGCTGATCGAGTTGACGATGCTCTTGCCCTGCAGGCACTTGAGACCGGCTTCGATGACGCTCCACTTGGAAGAATCGATCATTACCGGAACGCGCGAAATGTCGGGTTCGGCGGACACGAGGCTCAGGAAAGTGACCATGGCCTTCTCGGAGTCGAGCATCGCCTCGTCCATGTTCACGTCGATGACCTGCGCGCCGTTCTCGACCTGCTGGCGCGCCACGGCGAGCGCACCGGCGAAATCGCCGGCGAGAATGAGCCTGGAGAAGGCTTTCGATCCGGTGACGTTGGCGCGCTCACCCACGTTGACGAAAAGCGAAGTCGTCCCGACGTTAAACGGCTCGAGCCCCGACAAGCGCATGTCCCTGGGAAGGGCCGGGATCGCGCGCGGCGCGACGCCTCTTACCTGGTCGGCGATCGCACGGATGAACTCCGGTGTGGTGCCGCAGCAGCCGCCCGCGATGTTGAGCCAGCCGGCGCGCGCCCATTCCCCCATCTGGCGGGCCATGTTCGCGGGCGTGTCGTCGTACTCGCCAAACGCGTTCGGAAGTCCCGCGTTGGGATGGACCGAAGTGTAGGTTTCCGCCACGCCCGAGAGTTCTTCCACGTAAGGCCGCAACTCCTTGGCCCCAAGGGCGCAATTGAGGCCGACCGAGATCGGCTGGGCGTGCCGCACCGAGTTGTAGAACGCTTCGGTCGTCTGGCCCGAAAGCGTGCGCCCGGAGGCGTCTGTGATCGTGCCCGAGATCATTACGGGCAGCCGGATACTCCTCGATTCGAAAAACGTCTCGATCGCAAACAGCGCTGCTTTGCAGTTGAGCGTATCGAACACAGTCTCGACGAGGATCAGGTCGGCTTCCCCGTCGACGAGCCCGCGCAGGGCTTCGGTATAGGCAACCACCAACTGGTCGAAGGAAACGCCGCGGAAACCCGGGTCGTTCACGTCCGGCGAAAGGGAGGCAGTCTTGGTCGTCGGACCGAGCACGCCGGCCACGAATCGGGGCTGGTCCGGCGTCCTCGCGTCCCACTCGGCCACGGCGCTGCGGGCGAGCTTCGCGGCCTCGAAGTTCAATTCGTAGACGAGCGACTCTATTCCGTAGTCGGCCATCGAGATCGAAGTCGAATTGAAAGTATTCGTCTCGATGATGTCCGCGCCGGCCTCGAGATACTCGCAGTGGATCCTGCGGATCAGCGCCGCCTGCGTCAGCGTGAGCAGATCGTTGTTGCCGCGCAGTTCCTGGGCGAAATCCTTGAATCTCTCGCCGCGGTAGCCTTCTTCTGTCAGGCCTTCGCGCTGGATCATGGTGCCCATGGCGCCGTCGAGCAGGAGGATGCGCTCGGCAAGCAGGCGTTCGATGCGCGCGGAATGGGGAGGAACATGCACGACGAGGGACTCCAGAAAGCAAAAAACCCGTTCAGCTTGCGCCAGAAACGGGTTTTCTTCCTCGTCTCTTTAGCGGCATTTTTTTGGCCGGCACTGGACTGCTGCCGGGCGCCCGCAAGCTGAACCTCAAGTCGGCGCAATTACGAAGCACAAAGCTTCAGGGCGTAGTGTCCCCGCCCCTCGAGGGACGTGTCAACCGAGTACGTATAATCGCGCTCCGCCGCACGGCCCGCTGGGGCCTCATACGCCCGATGGAAAAATCCCCTCGATACCCGCCGATTCAGGTTGCCCTTGCCGTTTGGGGCCTGGGTGCGGCGCTCTACCTGGTGGGTTTCTTCCAGCGGGTGGCACCCGCCGTGATCACGCGCGAACTGATGGTGGAGTTCGCCCTATCGGCCGCCGCCCTGGGAAACCTGTCGGCTTTGTATTTCTACGCGTATGTGGTGATCCAGATTCCCACCGGTGTTGTTGTCGATCGCTGGGGTGCCCGCCGAGTGCTGACGACGGGTGCCTTGATTGCCGCGAGCGGGATGCTGCTCTTTTCGTTTGCGACCGCTTATCCGGTGGCTGGGGCGGGCCGATTGCTGGTTGGCGCGGGCGTGGGCGTCGCGTTCGTGTCGATGCTCAAGCTTGCCACGCATTGGGTGCATCCCTCGCGCTTTGCGTTGGTTTCGGGTCTCGCGCTGGCTTTCGGGAGCCTTGGAGGCATTTCCGCCGGCGTGCCCCTGCGCCTGGGGGTCGATGCGCTCGGGTGGCGCTGGGTGATGGCTGCGACGGGCGTCGCGACCGTCTTCCTGGCTGCGGCAATTTGGCACTTCGTGCGCGACGACCCCAGCGAGAGGGGATTCCGGAGTTTTTCGGCGTCCCCCGCGGCAAACAAAGAACGCCACTCCATGCTTGGTGGAATTCGGGAAGTCTTTCGCTATCGCAACGTCTGGCTGAACTTCATCGGATGCGGCGCGATTACCGGACCAATGCTCGCGTTTGGAGGATTGTGGGGCGTACCTTTCCTGGTCTCGCAATATGGCCTTTCGACCGCACAGGCGGCTTTCGTCACTTCGGTCATGCTTGTCGCATGGGCCGTCGGCAGCCCGTTGGCAGGCGTGTTGTCCGACCGGTTGAGCCGTCGCAAGCTTCCGATCATTGTCGGTGGCACGATAGCGGCGGCGCTCTGGAGTGTGCTTATCTATGTCCCCGGGCTGCCTTACCCAGTGCTGATCGCAATAATGGTCGGCGTGGGTATCGCATCGGGTGTGGTGGTCATCGGGTTCGCGTTCTGCAAGGAGTCCGTGCCGGCGTCGCTTGCGGGCACCGCCTCAGGCGTAACCAACATGGGCAACATGCTCGGCGGCATGGCCATGCAGCCGCTGATCGGCTGGCTTCTCGATCGCGCATGGGACGGCAACATGGCGGGCGAGGTGAGAATCTACGGGTTTCCGGCATTCGCCGCAACGTTTACGTTGATGCTCGTGTGGCTGGTCGCAGGACTCGTAGCCCTGACCTTTGCGCGCGAAACGCATGCGAAACAGGCCGCTTGACGCACGCAGAATCAGCGCATCATCATTGCTTATGCCAATCACTGAGACAGGGTTCGCTTCCATTCGTGCACGCTACGCGTGCGAGGTGCAATGGGGCGATTGCGATCCGGCGGGGATCATCTTCTACCCGACCTATTTTCGCTGGTTCGACTCGGCGACCTGGGCGTTTTTCGCATCGGCAGGCTATACCGCCAAACGCATGCGCGCCGAAGGCCGGTCGATGCCTCTCGTGGCTGCCGAATGCCAGTTCGTGAACCCGGCGGAACAGGCCGATCGGTGCGAGGTCCTTTCGTCGATCACGCGCTTTGGCGGCAAGTCGTTTGTCGTCGCTCATGAAGTCGTGCGCGTAGACGGCACCAAACTCGCCCGCGGCACCGAGACCCGGGTTTGGGGCCGGCATGTGAATGGCCCGGGTTCACAGATGAAAGGCGAAACGATCGGCGAGGACCTCAAGACAATGTTTCGAGCAAGCTGAACCCAGCGCCACTTGAACCAACGGAGACCGACATGTCCGCCAGGGACCGCATCGACATAGATCCGCCGTACGACTATCCCGCTTACAAGAGCACGATCCTGCGCTCACCCAAACAGCCGTTGCTGCGGGTCGCCCCGCACCCGATGGAGGCGACCGGACCCGTCTTCCCAAGGAAGTTCGTCACCGACTCCGAAGCGGACCTGACGACCTGGGGCAAGGGTGCGCCTCTCGGCGAAAAGATGATTCTTACAGGGCGGGTCACCGATGAAGATGGGGCTCCAGTGCGCAATTCCTTGCTGGAACTCTGGCAGTGCAACTCGTCCGGCCGCTATGCGCACCCGGTCGACCAGCATGACGCGCCGCTGGACCCGAATTTTCTCGGTCAGGGAAAGGTTCTGACCGGTGACAAGGGTGAATACAGGTTTGTGACCATCAAGCCCGGCGCCTATCCCTGGAAGAACCACCCGTGGGCGTGGCGGCCGGCCCATATCCACCTTTCCCTTTTCGGCAATGCCTATTCGCAGCGCCTTGTTACGCAACTCTTCTTCCCGGGGGACCCGCTCCTGCCGATCGACCCGATATTCAACAGCGTTCCGGATGAATCGGCGCGGCAGCGCATGGTCTGCGAGCTCGACCTCGAGCACGGGATCGAGGAAGTCGCTTTGGGCTATCGCTTCGACATCGTGCTGCGCGGGGTGAAATCTACCCCGATGGGGGTCTGAGCATGGCGATCCGCACCCCCTCGCAAACCATCGGCCCCTTCTTCCATGTCGGCCTGAAGTGGGAAGCCGGCGAGAAAGTCGCGTTCGAATCGCCGGGCGGACGCGTCATCCTGACTGGACGTGTGCACGATGGAGCAGGCAATCCGAGCGCAGATGCATTGATCGAAACCTGGCAGGCCGGGCCGGACGGCAGGGCGCCGGTGCCTGGCTCTGCGGCAAGAGTCACGGGCTATAGTCGTGCCGCTACGGATGCGGACGGCCGCTACACCATCGAAACGGTGATGCCCGGCGCTTGCACCGGCGCCGATGGCAAGAAGCTTCCACCGCAGATCCACGTCACGATTTTTGCGCGCGGCCTGCTCAAAGCCTTGCGAACTCGGGTTTTCCTCGCGGAACCGGCTGCCATCAAGGGCGATCCTTTGGCACGCGCGGCAGGTCCGCGGGTTGGCACGCTCATTGCCCTCCGGGATGCCAAGGATTCGGGTACCTGGCGCTGGGACGTGCGCTTCCAGGGCAAGGATGAAACAGCCTTCATCGAGATCTGACACCGCATGAGCGGTAACCTGCTCGCGCAAACCTTCTCGCGAGGGTCATTCTGCGAGGCCATGGGCGAGGAGGCGTATGTGCGTGCAATGTTCGCATTCGAGAGCGCGCTCGCGCAGAGCCAGGCTGAAGTCGGGGTGATCCCGGTGTTCGCCGCCACTGCCATCGCAGATGTTTGCGGTAGCGCAAAGTTCTCCCCATCCCGGCTGGCGGCGGATGGAAAGCGCTCAGGGTCCCTCGCCGTCCCGTTCGTCAAGGTATTGACCGAAGCGGTGCGTGCCGTCGATCCGAAAGCGGCTTCCTTTGTCCATTTCGGTTCGACCAGCCAGGACGTCCTCGATACTGCGTTGGCGGTTTGCGTGCAACCCTGCATAGCGGAGGCCGATCGGGTTCTCGGCGAATCGATCTCGCTTTTGGCCGAGCAGGCGCGCCGGCATGCCTCCGTAGTGATGCTCGGCCGCACTATGATGCAGCCGGCGACCCCCCTGACCGCCGGGATCAAGATTGCTCGATGGGCGAGGGCCTTGAGCCGCTGTCGCGCCCGGCTTTCCGAAACC
Organism: Betaproteobacteria bacterium; assembly: GCA_947482825.1. Classification (GTDB taxonomy): domain Bacteria; phylum Pseudomonadota; class Gammaproteobacteria; order Burkholderiales; family SG8-39; genus SZAS-79. The sequence continues at coordinate 40,983 of CANKMT010000031.1, forward strand.
TCCGCACAAGGACTGTGCGTGCAGATGGGCGGACCGGTCGGCACGCTCGATGCGCTCGGTGCCAAGAGGACCGAAGTTCGCCGTGGAGTGGCCCGCCGCCTGGGATTGGCCGATGCGCCCTCCTGGCACAGCCACCGCGACGAGTTCCTTGCGTTCGCCTCCAGTATCGCGATCCTGGTGGGTGCGATTGGCAAGATCGCACGCGATGTCGCTCTGCTCTCTCAGGTCGAAGTGGGCGAAATGCTTGAGTCGGCACCCCAAAAAGGGGTCGGTGGCTCAAGCGCCATGCCGCATAAGCGCAATCCGGTTTCCTGTTTGCAGGCAATAACCGCGGCAACGCGTGCGCCGGGCCTGATGTCGATCCTTTTACACGGCGCCAGCCAGGAACATGAGCGTGCCGTGGGTGGCTGGCAGGCGGAACTGGCAACTTTCCCCGAGCTTGTCGATACCCTCGGCGGCGCGATCGACGCGCTCGAACGCATCGCCGCCGGCCTCCTGGTCAATCGAGAGAAGATGCGGGAAAACCTTGAAGGGCTCCGGGGCCTAGTGTTTTCCGAGCGGCTGTCGCGCGTGCTGATGCTCACGATGGATCGTGCAAGCGCGATGTCCCAAGTGGACGACTGGTGCGCCGTAGCGGTGGCCGAAGGCCGGCACTTGAAAGAAGTCGCCGCCGCGGCTGCGCCGGGATTGGATCTGGAGCCGGCATTTTCACTCGAGGCCATCGTGGCCGATCTGGCACCGATCCTCGAAGAAGAGCTCGCGGGGCTATGAGCAGCGCGGTGGTTTCCCTGCCTATTGTGCGTCCGGCTGCTTCATGGGCTGAGCCTTGTCGAAGGCATCGAGCCGCATGCACTCGTCGAACACCCCCATGGTCACCGGATAAGGCGAGAGGTCGCATTCATATCGCTGCGCATTGAAGATCTGCGGTACGAGACAGCAGTCAGCCATTGTCGGCAAGTCTCCGTGGCAGAATTTCCCTGTTCCGCCGGTTTGCGCTAGGTCGGCTTCGAATTTCGCCAACCCCTCGGCAATCCAGTGCCGATACCACGTGTTGATGCCATTCTCATCCTGTCCCAATCCACGCTTAAGGTGTTGCAGGACCCGCAGGTTGTTTAGCGGATGGATCTCGCAGGCAATCAGCATTGAGAGCGAACGTACGCGCGCACGATCGAGCAGGCCCTTCGGCAGCAGCGCTGGCATCGGATGCTTTTCCTCCAGGTACTCGATGATGGCAAGCGATTGAGTCAGCAAATGCCCGTCGTCGATCAGCGCAGGCACCAGCCTCTGTGGATTGACCGCGCCGAAATCGTCCAGCTTGTGGGCACCTTTTGGTAGCGAGACCGCGGCCGCCTCGTAACCGAGACCCTTTAGATTGAGCGCGATGCGAACGCGAAAAGCGGCCGAGCTGCGAAAGAACGTGTAGAGCTTCATGAGGCCGGGGCCTTTTCGTGACTAGAGCGCAGCCACGATCTTGACGCGCAAGTCCGTGAGGCCCTCGATATGCGCCACCAGTTCGTCCCCCGCCTTCACTGGTCCGACACCGGCCGGCGTGCCGGACATGATGATGTCGCCCGCCTCCAGCGTGTAGTACTGGGAAAGGTATTCCATCTGCTCCGGGACCGACCAGATCATGTCGGCAAGATCGGCTTTCTGGCGCTCCTTTCCGTTTACGACTAGCGACAATGCGCCTTTCGTGGGGTGACCGATGCTCGACGCGGGCGACAACGCCGCGCAGGGCGCCGCTTCGTCAAAATTCTTGCCGAAGTCCCACGGACGTCCCTTGTCCTTACCCAGTTGCTGCAGGTCGCGGCGGGTCATGTCCAACCCGACCCCGTAGCCGAAAATGTGCGAAGTCGCATCCTTGGCCGCAATGCGCCGCCCGCCTTTCCCAATCGCGACCACCATTTCAGTTTCATAGTGATAGTTGGTGGTCTTGGCCGGGTAGTGCACCTCGCCGCCGCCGGAGACCAGCGCGAACTCCGACTTGAGGAAGAAAAAGGGCTGCTCGCGACCGTCACCGCCCATTTCCTTCTGGTGCTCGACGTAGTTTCGCCCTACGCAGAAGATGCGCCTTACCGGAAATGTATCGGAAGAGCCCGTGATCGCCAGCGCGGGTGGGGTCCAGAGGGGGATTGCGTACGCCATGGTTGCCTCGAGGGAGTTTAGACCGCAAAGGGTGGCATTTTAGTCACTATCCGGCCAGTTCGCGCTCCATCAGTTCGCGCAGTTTGTAGCGCTGGATCTTCCCGGTGGCCGTGCGTGGGAGTTCCGCTACGGTACGAATCCACTTCGGCCGCTTGTGCCTCGCCAGTCCGCTTTCGCAGGCGCGCGTTGCGGCTGCGATGGCAGCCAGCGGGTCTGTGCCGGCCGTGATGAACAGTGCCAGGCGCTCAAACCCATCGGCATCGTTCACCCGCACGCACGCGGCCTCTGCGATCGAACCGTCCGCAACCGCGGTTTCCTCGAGTTCGCCCGGTTGCACCCATTGCCCCGCAACCTTGATGAACTCGTCCGAGCGTCCCTGATGCGAAAAGAAGCCCTCCGCATCGCGCGTGAACATGTCTTTGGTGCAGAACCAGCCGTCGCGGAACTGCTCGCGGGTCTCCTCAGGCCGGTTTGCGTAGCCGGTCGCAAGTGCCGGATGGCTGATCCACAAGGTCCCGGTCTCGCCCAGGGCAGCCTCCTGGCCCGATTCGTTCAATAGGCGCGTCCCGACCCCGGAAAGCGGGCGTCCGGTGAGTGACGGGTTCGATGTCCCGGGCGGTGTCATCATCGAAGCGCAAAAGGTTTCGGACATGCCGTAGAGCGACAAAATGCCCCGGCCGGTGGCCGACTGCCATCGCTCGAACACCTGGGCCGGAAGCCGCTCGCCGGCGGCCACGAAGTGAGTTACCGATGAAAACGGCGCAATTGCCTGCGACGGCAAGGCCAGAAGCCGGCGGTAAAACGAAGGGACAGAAAAGAACACGGTCGGCCTGTAGCGGGCAACGATCTCGCTTGCCTTTGCCGCCTCTACGGCATCGGGCAGCAAGATCGACGCAGCGCCCAGGGCAAGTGGTCCAAGCAGCGCATGCTCCAGGCCATACGCAAAGAAGAGCTTTGAAGTCGCAAAGATCGTGTCGTCTGCGCCGAGGCCGAGGACCTCGCGCATCCCGTTGCCTGCCGGGAGAACGTCCTTGTGCCCGTGCACTATGCCCTTTGGGTGTCCTGTCGTCCCGGATGAGTACAGCCAGAACGCCGGATCCTTCGGCTCCATCTCGGCCGGTTCGGTCAGCGGGGCGGCGTCTGCCAGGGACCGTTGCCAATTGGCCAGCCCGATCGTTCGCTCGGCAGCGAAGGCCGATATCGACGGTGAAAACTCGTCTTCGGCAAGGAAAAACCGCGCGGCACAGTCTTCGAACATGAACTGCAAGTCATTCGGGGCGAGCTTCGTGCTCGCCGCGATCGCGACTGCGCCGATGTAGAGCGCACCGAGCCAGGCCGCCGCAAAATCCGGCGTATCGCGCAACAGGATCATCACACGGTCACCGTGACCGATACCGCGATTGCGCCAAGAGGCCCCCGCGCGCCTCACGCGCCCCGCGAGCTCGGCGTAACTGACTTGCTCATTGCCGCATAGCAACGCAACGCGCCGGCCAAATCTGGCAATTGCCGCCTCGCCAAGCAGGTGTTCGGCTGCGTTCATAGTCAAGTATGCTAATGGATCTTTGATAGACTAAAGTTACCGCCGCCGTCCACGCTGGCGGTCAATGCCTTCGGAGGAGGACAACCAATGAAAATTTCCACATCGATCGGCGCGACGCTCGCCGCCGCCACTCTCGCCTGCACATTTCCTGCGGCCGCTCAGACCGTCAAGATCGGACTGATCAGTTCGTACAGCGGCCCTGGCGCCGCCCAGGGAGATCAGATCGACAAGGGCGTCAAGCTCTATATGAAGCTCAATGCCGACAAGCTGCCTCCCGGCGTCAAGGTCGAACTCATCACGCGGGACGATACCGGCGCCAACGGCGACGTGGCAAAGCGTGTCGCGCAGGAACTGATCGTGCGCGACAAGGTGCAGATCCTCACGGGCGTGGTCTGGACGCCGAATATGGCGGCCATCGCCCCGCTCACCGCTGAAGCGAAAGTTCCGTTCATCAGCGCGAATGCAGCCGGAGCAAAGGTTGTGGGCATGTCGCCATACGTAGCGCGTCTGTCGTTCACGCTATGCCAGTCGGCCTACCCGCTCGGCCAGTGGGCCTCAAAGAAGTACAAACGCGCCTATACCGCGGTCAGCGATTTCGCGCCGGGCCACGAGGCCGAAGGTTGTTTCATCAGGGGTTTCAAGGAAGGGGGTGGAGAAGTGATCGGGTCGGTGCGCATTCCGCTCGCAAACCCGGATTTCGTGCCGTTCATGCAGCGCATCAAGGACGCGAAACCCGATGCGCTGTTCGCCTTTAATCCCGCGGGCAAACAGGCCACGGCCATGATGAAGGCCTATGGTGATCTCGGCATGGACAAGGCCAACATCAAATACCTCGGCACTGGCGACATCACGACCGACGAAGAATTGCAAGGCATGGGCGACGCGGCCCTTGGCGTGATCACGGTGCACCATTATTCCGCTGCGGCCGAGCGTCCGGCCAACAAGGCTTTCGTGGCTGCATATAAGAAAGAGTATGGCGCAGACCTGAATCCGGGTTTCATGGTCGTGGGTGCGTGGGACGCCATGGACGCCATCTACACCGCGATCCGGGTCCAGGGTGGCAAGATCGATCCAGACAAGACGATGGAAATCATCAAGCAGTACAAGAACGCCAACAGCCCCCGAGGACCGGTGTCCGTCGACCCCGAGACCCGAGACGTGATCAACCCCGAGTACCTGCGCGAGGTCCGCAAGGTCGGCGGCAAGCTCGCCAACGTGGAGCTTGAGACGATCACCAACGCAATCAAGGATCCGTTGAAGGAATTCGAGAAGAAGAAGTAATACCCCAAAGGCCCCCGCGAATATCGAGGCGCGGGGGCTTTTTCCCCCGGGACGGCGTAGACGCGCATGGAAGCTTTCTTTTCATCCCTGGTCAGCGTTGCCTTTCATGGCGTTGCCTACGGGATGATCCTGTATGTGATCTCGGTCGGGCTGTCGGTCACGATGGGCCTGATGGGATTCACCAACCTGGCGCATGGTGTATTTGCCATGGCGGGCGGCTATATCCTGTGTTCCGCCCTGGCCCGTTTCCAGATGCCTTTTCCGCTCGCCTTGGCACTTTCCTTTGTGCTCGTGGCGGCCGCGAGCGTGGTACTCGAGCGATTGCTGTATTCACGGCTCTATGGAGCCGCGGAACTGGAACAGGTGCTTTTCACGATCGGCCTGATCTTCATGTCGGTGGCGGTGGCGCGCCTGGTCTTCGGCACGCTGCAGCAGCCTGTCCTGCTCCCCGAATACCTCAAGGGCCCCTTCACGATTCTCGGCCGTGAGTTTCCGGTCTATAGGGTCTTCCTTATCGTATTCAGCGCCACAATGATCGCCGGCCTCTGGCTGGGTGTCGAACGCACGCTCTGGGGCGCCATGGTGCGAGCGGCGGTCGACAATCGCGCGATGGCGCAATCGATCGGGATCAACACTCGGCGACTGTTCACGATTACGTTTGCCGTGGGTAGCGGCCTGGCGGGCCTGGGGGGCGCGCTGGGCGCCGAGATTGTCGCGATCCAGCCGACTTATCCATTCGAGCAACTGGTCTATTTCCTGATTGTGGTCTCGGTGGGGGGGCTGGGCAACTTGCGCGGCCCGTTTGTCGCTGCCCTGCTGATTGGGATCACCGATACCGCCTGCAAGTACTGGGTGCCGCAGTTCGGCGCGTTCTTCATCTATGCGGCGACTATCTGCCTCCTGCTCTGGCGCCCCGCCGGGCTGTTCGGGAGCCGGGCATGAAACATCCCGTGGGTTACGGCGCGGATGCGCGCCTGCGTTGGACCGAGTGGCTGCCCTGGGTAGTCGCAGTCGCGGTGTTTTTTCTCTTGCCTGAATACCTGTCGTTGGGCGCGCGCGTGCTCACCTATATCCTGTTCGCGCTGTCCCTTGACCTGGTTCTCGGGTATGCCGGGATCGTCACCCTTGGACATGCCGCTTTCTTCGGCACAGGCGCCTACGTGGCCGGCATTCTTGCAGCCAAGCTGGGAGTGACCGATCCGGTGATCCAATTACTCGCAAGCGCCGCTGCTGCCGCACTGCTTGGATTGGCCACCGGCGCGGTGATCCTGCGCACGCACGGTCTTGCACAACTAATGCTTACGCTTGCCGTTGCGGCTGTTTGCCTGGAGATCGCGAACAAGGCCACTGCGCTGACTGGAGGTGCCGACGGCCTCTCCGGCGTTTCCGTTGCAGCGATTTTCGGCCAGTTCAAGTTCGACATGTATGGCCGCACGGCCTATCTCTGGTGCCTCTTGCTCGTATTCACCGGGTGGTGGCTGGTGCGCCGGGTGATCTACTCGCCGTTCGGGGCGACGCTGACCGGAATCCGCGAAAACAGCGTGCGCATGCATTCAATAGGCGCACCCGTCTACCAGCGCCTTCTCACCGTCTACACGCTTTCGGCCGCCATGGCAGGGACTGCGGGCGCGTTGCTTACTCAGACCAACCAGTTCGTCGGCCTGAACGTGCTTGGGTTCGAGCCCTCGGGCGAGATCCTCGTCATGCTGATTCTCGGCGGCGTTGGCCGGCTCTATGGCGCATTCGTCGGCCCACTGCTTTTCCTGATTGCACAGGACTATCTGGCGAGGCAATTCCCCGAATACTGGTACTTCGGGATCGGCCTGATCCTCGTGCTGGTGGTGTTGTTTGCCCGCGGGGGCATCCTCGGAATTTCCGACGCAATCATCGCCCGGATGGGGAGGAAGTCGTGAGCGCAGTGCTCGAGACCCGCGACCTGTGCAAGCGATTCGGCGCTCTTACGGTCGCGGACAACATCAATTTTCGCCTCGAAGCGGGCGCAAAACACGCGTTGATCGGCCCCAACGGGGCGGGAAAGACGACGTTCGTCAACCTGCTGACCGGGTTGCTTGCCCCCTCTTCAGGAACCGTGATGCTGGGAGGGCAGGATGTGACGCTCCTGCCACAGTCGGGGCGCGTAAAGCGCGGCCTCGGGCGCACTTTCCAGATCAATACGCTGTTCCGGGAAATGAGCGTCCTGGACAACGTGGCACTGGGCATCGCGGAAAGACTCGGCCTATCAGGCAAGCTTTGGCGACCTGCAGGCCACTACGCGGCAGTTCGCGAAGAAGCCATGTCACTCCTTGATTCGCTTGCGATCGCAGACCAGGCGGCGCGGCGCGTTAGCGACCTGCCGTACGGACAACAGCGCCTGGTAGAGATTGCAATCGCGCTTGGACTCAAGCCCACGGTACTCTTGCTCGATGAGCCTGCGGCCGGCGTGCCGTCGCTCGAGACAGAGCGCATCCTGAATGCGCTCGACAGTCTGCCGAAGACCATTGCGATCCTGATCATCGAGCACGACATGGACCTTGTTTTCCGCTTCGCGGATCGCATAACGGTGCTGGTCCAGGGCGAAGTGTTGTGCGAGGGCGCGCCGCAGGAGATTGCGAACGATGCCCGCGTGCAAAGCGTTTACCTGGGGGAAAGGCGTGCCTGATGCGCTGAAGCTCTCCGGTGTGCGCGCAGGCTATGGCGCAACCGTGGTCCTGGAGGATGTCGACTTTTCACTGGCAGAACAGGGTTCGCTAGCGGTGCTTGGCCGCAATGGTGTAGGCAAGACCACGTTGCTGGCCACAATCATGGGGCTGACGACGTTTCAAGCCGGCCGCATTGAGTATGCAGGCAAGACGATAGAGCGACTCGAGGTGCACGAACGCGCACGGCTCGGTATTGGGTATGTGCCACAGACCCGCGACATCTTTCCCTCATTGTCGGTCGAGGAAAACCTGCTCGTCGCAGCACGCCCTGGAAGATGGTCGCGCGATCGGGTCTTCGATTTGTTTCCCCGCCTCGCGGAGCGCCGTTCGCACATGGGCAACCAGATTTCGGGCGGCGAGCAGCAGATGTTGTCTATCGGCCGGGCGCTCATGGGCGACCCGGCGCTGCTCCTGCTTGACGAGCCACTCGAAGGGCTTGCACCGATCATCGTTGACTCGCTGCTTGCGGCGATTCAGCGCCTGACGCAGGTGGAGTCATTGACTGTCGTGCTCGTCGAACAGTCGGCCAGGCTCGCCCTTGAAATGACACAGGAAGCACTGGTGCTCAATCGCGGCCGGATTACCCATCGCGGCGCCAGTTCGGAACTGCTCGCGGATCCCAAGCTGCTGAGCAGCCTGATCGTTTCCGGCTAAAGGCGGCGGGAAAAAGAAAGGGCGCCCGCGAGGGGCGCCTAAAGACCAGGAGGAGGACCCAGGAAACCCTGCCGGGCGCGGCCCCGGGAGAACCGCGCCCGCAAATCGATTACATCCTGTAAGCACCTTCACCGTGGGAAGAAACATCCAGCCCTTCACGCTCTTCCTCTTCGGTTACGCGCAATCCGATCGTAATATCGACCAGCTTGAAGGCGGCAAACGCTACGATGCCTGACCAGACCAGTGTTACTGCGCAACCCGTTGCCTGAATAACGACCTGGTCCCAGATGGAGTAAGTGTCGCCGGCTTTGTTCGCAACGTAATCGTAGATACCTACGCCGCCGAGGGACGGGGCGGCAAACACGCCCGTCAGGATCGCACCCGTGGCGCCGCCAATGCCGTGCACGCCGAATACGTCCAGCGAGTCGTCCGCACCCAGCATGCGCTTGAGGCCGTTGACGCCCCAGTAGCAAACCAGCCCGGCGATTGCACCAATGACCAAGGCGCCCATAGTGCCGACGAAGCCACAGGCCGGTGTGATCGCGACCAGCCCTGCGACCGCGCCTGACACTGCGCCGAGCATCGAAGCCTTGCCCTTGCCGAACGATTCGATCAGCGACCAGGCAAGCGTCGCCGCCGCAGTAGCGACCAGCGTGTTCAGGAACGCAGCGGCGGTCGTGCCGTTCGCTTCAAGGTTGGATCCAGCATTGAAGCCGAACCAGCCCACCCACAGGAGGCAAGCACCGATCATCGTGATCGGCAGGTTGTGGGGCGCCATCGACTCCTTGCCATAGCCCACGCGCTTGCCGATGACGTAGGCACCGACCAGGCCCGCGATACCGGCGTTCAGGTGTACGACCGTGCCGCCCGCGAAATCGAGCGCGCCTCTGGCCCATAGCCACCCGGCCGCTGCCGTGACAGTTTCCAATGAATTGGCATCGGTGATCGCGTCCGGACCGTCCCAGTACCACACCATGTGCGCGATCGGGAGGTAGGCGAAAGTGAACCAGAGCACGATGAATACGAGCACCGCCGAGAACTTGATCCGCTCTGCGAACGCGCCCACGATCAGGGCTGGGGTAATCGCCGCGAAGGTGAGTTGGAACGCGACAAAGACCAATTCCGGAATGACCACGCCTTTCGAGAATGTCGCAGCGACCGCGTCAGCATTGACGCCGGAGAGAAACATCTTCGAGAAGCCGCCGAAGAAGGCGTTGCCGCCGCTGAACGCGACCGAATATCCGTAAATCACCCATAGCACCGCGATCATGCAAAAGCATACGAAGACCTGCATCAGCACCGAAAGGACGTTCTTCGAGCGCACCATGCCGGCGTAGAAGAGCGCCAGCCCGGGGATCGTCATAAGGATTACAAGCGCGGTGGCGATCAGCATCCAGGCGGTGTCACCCTTGTCGACTTTCGGCTTTGGGGGTTCCGCCGGCTTGGCTGCTGCTGCAGGTGCTGCCGCCGGAGCCGCTGCCGGCTTGGCGGCGTCAGCAGCTTTCGCTGCGTCCGCCGGAGCCGTTGCCGCCGGTTTGGCCTCGGAGGCCGGAGCCGCCTTATCCTGCGCCAACCCATTGCCGCTGAACGCGAGAGTCGCCGCGAACGCGAGATATGCAATTATTTTCTTCATTTCCATCTCCCTATAGCGCGTCCGCGTCGGTTTCACCCGTGCGGATGCGAATGACCTTTTCCAGATCGAAGACGAAGATCTTGCCGTCGCCGATCTTGCCGGTGTTGGCCGATTTCTCGATGGCCTCGATCACCTGGTCGAGCATCTCGGACTTGATCGCCACTTCGATCTTGACCTTGGGCAGAAAATCGACGACATATTCCGCGCCCCGGTACAACTCGGTGTGGCCTTTCTGGCGCCCGAAGCCCTTGACTTCGGTGACCGTAATTCCCTGCACGCCGATCGCCGATAGGGCTTCACGGACCTCGTCGAGCTTGAACGGCTTGATGATTGCTGTGACCTGTTTCATGGTTTCCCCTTGAGTACGGCCGCACTCGTCGCGCGGCCGAGTGGCACCGGGATCAGAAGGACTTGCTGACCGAAAGAACGACGACGCCTTTGCCTGCGTCCTTGAACTTGTAGCCCGCGGCCGATGCGGCTGTGATGCCCCCAGCATTGAGCGAAGTGGCGGCCCCGGACGTATTCGCGAAGCAATAGAAGCCTGGATTGGCCGCGTTGCAGCTGCCTTTGGCGGACGTATCGATATAGGAAGCACCGAAGACCCATCCACTGACGTCCTTGGTCACGCCGATTTTCCAGTCGGTGTAGTTCGGCTTGGTCGCGTCAGCCGCAAGGCTGTAGCCCTTGACCCTCAGTGAGCCTACGTGACCGACGAGCGCCCAACCCCCACCCAAGTCGTAGGTTGCAGCAACATCGAGGTAGCTCGAGCCCTTGGTGCCCGGAAGGGAGAAATAGTCACCAATTGAGTAGTAGTACTTCGCCGAGAGCCACTTCCAAGAGCCGCCAATATAGATTTCCTTGTTGTCGACCGCTCCCGTGCTTGTCTTGGTCGCATTGCGCGGATTGGTGAAGTAGTAACCGGTCGTCCCGTTCGCAACGTTCGCGTCCGTGCCGGGGTAGTAGTAGTAGATCATCCCGAGGTCCAGACCCCAGTCGCCCCAACTCTTTTTCCAGCCGCCGTACAGATCAATCTCCAGATTGCCGGCCGGGGATCCGGCGCCCGAACTGATGTTCGAGTTCCAGTTGCCAAGGTAGATGCCGCTCGAGTGGGAATAATCGAAACCGCCCTGAATTGCCGGATTGGCAAACGTCTGCGAAATTCCGCGGAACCGGTACTCGCTGAACAGCCCTACGTTCCCCGTAAATGTATGGTCCGAAGGCGGCGCCGCGGCAGCCGCGGCCGTTTGCGCTGAAGCGGCGTTTGGTAGGACAGCGGCCGCAGCCAAAGACAGAGCGACTAGAGTCTTGCGCATAACGGTGATCTCTAGGATTGAAAAGGATTGTTGCTTGGGGTTAGCATCTGTCGTGCCAGATCTAAAGGTACGCTAAGGCATTGATTTATATATATGACAAATGCCGAAACGCAGCTACCCGCACCATATCGGTGCCTGTGTTGTCGGTGCTGTGCGGCTATGGTGCGGGATCATTGTGCAATGCACTTGGCGGGATAAAGCGCAGGACGGTGCGTGCTAGACTGGAACGGCAATTATCCTAAAAACCGCAGTTGGCAGCGAGTCGCGGACGAAAATTGTGTGAATCTCAACCACTTACCTGTCTTGGCTTGTTCACCCAAAGAGTACTGCTCTGCAGTTGAACATATTTACTGTAAACCCTTACCAGATAAAGCTTTTCGC
>CANKMT010000032.1 GCA_947482825.1 Betaproteobacteria bacterium
GGCAGCCAGGCGTCGAGCACGCACACGCCCACCGGGTTGCCGCTGAAAGGCCGGTCGGCGAACGAATCGACCTGGAAATAGGGGATGCGCGCGTTTGTGCGGCTCACTCCGCCTTGAGCCCCGCGTCGCGAACGTAGATTTCCCACTTGGCGATCTCGCGCCGCAGGAAGTCGGCGAGTCCTTCGGGCGAGCTGGTGACGACTTCGATGCCCAGCTTGTCGGTCTGCGGCTTGATCGAAGGCGCGGCCATCGCTTCGACGATCTTCGCGTTCAGGACGTCGATCACCGGCTTGGGCGTGCCCGCAGGCACGAATGCGGAGAACCAGCCGACGAGGTCGAAGTCGGTCACGCCCGACTCGTGCATGCTCGGAACGTTGGGATAGAGCGAGGAGCGTTGCTTGCCGCTGACCGCGAGCGCTCGCATGTCGCCGCTTGCGAAGTAGCCCGCGCCCGAAGCGAAGTCGGCGGCCATTGCCGCAAGGCGGCCGCCGATCAGGTCCGTCATCGCTTGTGGCGAACTCTTGTAGGGCACCGCGATCATGTCGAGCTTGAAGGCCTTGGTCATGGTCTGGCCGGTGATCAGCGCGCCCGCGCTTGGGTGGCCGATGGCGAGTTTGCCGGGCTGTGCGCGCACCGCTTCGACTAGCTGCGCAAGCGTCTTGTGCGGCGAGGACGAGTGCACGGCGATCACCCAGCTGATCGAACCCAGCCGGCTGACCGGGTCGAGGTCCTTGGTCGGGTCCACGCGTTGCTCTTTCATGAGCCACACGTTCGAGGCCGTTCCCGTGGTGCCCATGAGGATCGTGTAGCCGTCGGCCTTCGTGCGCTTCACGTACTCCGCGGCCACGCTGCCGTTGGCGCCCGGCTTGTTGTCGACGACCACGGACTGGCCAAGCTTGTTGCGCAGTTCCGCGGCGATGATGCGCGCGAAGAGGTCGGTGGCCGAGCCCGCGGCGAACGGCGCGACCAGCGTGACCGGGCGATTCGGGTAGGCCTCGGCCCCCACGGCGGGTCCGGCGGCAAGGCAAACAAGCAGCGCGGCAATGAGTCGAGTCATCAGGAAGTCTCCCATTCGGTTGTCGAACTTCGAAACTGCACGGCTGTGAAGGCTTTCCGCAGGCGCACGCATAGCATAATCGATTCCCCCTCCCATCGATCGGCTGCCGCCGGACCCGGACATGACCATTTCGCAATCCGCCGACTTCGACCCGGTTTCGCTCGAGATTCTGTGGAGCCGCCTGATCTCGATCGCCGATGAATCCGCGGCTGCGCTGCTGCGAACCTCGTTTTCGACCATCGTGCGCGAGTCGAACGATTTCTGCACGGCGCTGATGGACGCGAACGGCGATTCGCTTTCGGAGAACACGGCCGGCATTCCTTCGTTCGTCGGCATCCTGCCGCGCACGCTCAAGCATTTTCTTGCGCGCTTCCCGAAGGATCAGTGGCGCCCTGGCGACCTGGTCATCACCAATGACCCGTGGATGGCCACCGGCCACCTGCCGGACGTGACGATGGCCGCGCCGATCTTCCATCGCGGCAAGCTGGTCGCGTTCTCGGGTTCGATCGCGCACCTGCCGGACATCGGCGGGGCGCCCTGGGGGTGCGACGCGCGCGAATTGTTCGAGGAAGGGCTGCGCATCCTCCCGCTCAAGTTCTACTCGGAAGGACGCCAGAACGAAGAGTTCGTCGAGTTGCTGCTCGGCAACGTGCGAGTGCCCGACCAGGTGATGGGCGACCTGCAGGCGCAGGTCACGGCCAACCGCGTCTGCGCGCGGCGCTTGGGTGAGTTCCTCGAGGACGCCGGCATGGTCGACCTGACTCGCCTGTCGCGCGCGTTGCAGGACCGCGCCGAGCACGCGATGCGCAAGGCGATCGAGGCGGTGCCCGACGGCGTCTATCGATCGAGTGTCGATGCCGACGGGTTCGATGCCGACGAGACGCATATCGAATGCGCCGTGACGGTGAAGGGCTCCGACTTGCATATTGACTACGCGGGCACTTCGAAACAGATCGGGCGCGGGCTCAATTCAGTCATGAACTACACCTACGCGTACTCCGTGTATCCGGTGAAATGTGCCCTTGATCCGATGACGCCGCGGAACGAAGGCTCGTACCGCTCGGTCACGGTCGATGCGCCGTTGGGCTCGATCCTGAACCCGCGGTTTCCCGCGCCCTGCAACGCGCGCCAACTCACCGGCCATCTGCTCGCCGGGGCGATCTATGGCGCGCTCGCACAAGCGGTGCCGGAAAAAGTGACTGCCGAGTCCGGCAGCGCGCCGACCCTGCGCTCGGTCTACGGTGGCATCGATCGCCACGGCAACCGCTTCTCGCAGATCCTTTTCGCGAGCGGCGGAATGGGCGCTTCGGCGGTCAAGGACGGCCTCGCAACCACCGCATTCCCGACCAACTCGGGCGCCGGCAGCATCGAAGCTTTCGAGAGCATCTCGCCGATGATCGTCTGGAAGAAGGAGCTGCGCCCCGACTCCGGCGGCGCGGGCAAGTTTCGCGGCGGCCTCGGCCAGGACATCGAGGTCGAGGTGGTGTCGCCCGAGCCGGTTCGGCTGTCGCTGCTGTCGGATCGCCAGAAGTATCCGCCGCGCGGCCTGCTCGGCGGCAAGGAAGGGTCGCTGGTGTCGATCACGTTGTCGGATGGCACGCACCCGCACCAGAAGTCGCGCAGCATGCTCGCCCCCGGGGAGCGGCTTTCGATGCGATTCAGCGGTGGCGGAGGGTACGGCAACCCCTTGGAACGTGACCCGGAGGCGATCCGCGCGGACGTGCGCAACGGCTACGTGACCGAGGATGCCGCGCGCACCGAGTACGGGTTCGAGCCATGACCCAGGTCCCCGGCAAGACCACGCGCATCGGTGTGGACGTCGGCGGGACGTTCACCGACTTCGTGATGGTCGACGAGGCGAGGGATCTCATCTTCACCGGCAAGCGGCTGACCACGCCCGGGGACCCGAGCGTTGCGATCATCGAGGGCACCGAGCGGCTGCTGAATGAGGCGGGCACGAAGATCGGTGCGGTCGATAGCATCGTGCACGGCACGACGCTGGTGACCAACACCGTCATCGAGCGCAAAGGCGCCCGCGTCGGGCTGATCACCACCAAGGGCTTTCGCGACTCGCTCGAGATGGGCGGCGAGATCCGCTACGACCTCTACGACCTGTTCCTCGAGCGGCCGGAGCCGCTGGCGCCGCGCTACCTGCGCGTGGAAGTCGACGAGCGCATCGATGCCGAAGGCAAGGTACTCAGGCCCCTGTCGCGCGACGACGTGAGGGCCGCCGCCGAAAAACTGCTGCGCGAAGGGGTCGAGGCGGTGGCGGTGTGCTTCCTCCACAGTTACCGCAACGACAGCCACGAACGCCTCGCGCGCGAAGTGATGCAGGAGATGGCTCCGGGCCTGCCGATGTGCATTTCTTCGGAGGTCGCGCCCGAGATCCGCGAGTACGAGCGCGCGAGCACGGCGGTCGCCAATGCCTATGTGCTGCCTCTCATGCGCGACTATCTCGCGCGGCTCGAAACCCGCCTGCGCGAGATGGGGCTCAACGGCACGCTCTACGTCATGCTCTCCGGCGGCGGCATCACCACGATCCAGTCCGCGCAGCAGTTCCCGATCCGCCTGATCGAGTCCGGCCCGGCCGCGGGTGCGATGGGCGCGACTTTCTACAGCAAGCTGATCGGCGAAGACCATGTCATTTCGTTCGACATGGGCGGGACCACTGCCAAGATCTGCCTGATCGACGAAGGCCGTCCCGAGCATGCGCACCAGTTCGAGGCCGCGCGCGTGCGGCGCTTCCGCAAGGGTTCTGGTTTCCCGCTCAAGGTGCCGGTGATCGACCTGATCGAAATCGGCGCCGGCGGCGGGTCGCTCGCCCATGTGGATCGCATGGGCCTGCTCAAGGTCGGTCCGGAGAGCGCAGGGTCGGAGCCCGGCCCGGTCTGCTACCGGCGCGGTGGAGCCGAGCCGACCGTGACCGATGCGGACCTGCTGCTGGGCTACCTCTCGCCGGATTATTTCCTCGGCGGCGAGATGAAACTCGACCTCGACGCCGTGCGCGATGCGATCGCGAAGAGCGTCGGCACGCCGCTCGGCTTCGACGTGACCGCGGCGGCCGCGGGCATCCACAGCATCGTCAACGAGAACATGGCGGCCGCCACGCGCATGTATATCGCCGAGAAGGGGCGCGACCCGCGCCGCTACACGATGATCGCGTTCGGCGGTGCCGGGCCGGTGCATGCGTACGGCCTCGCGAAGCTTCTCAAGCTGCGCCGCATCGTGTGCCCGCTCGGGGCGGGCGTGATGTCGGCGCTCGGGTTTCTCGTGGCGCCTTCGGCGATCGACTTCGTGCGCAGTTATGTGTCGCGGCTGGCCGAGATCGACTGGGCGCACCTCAATCGCCTGTTCGACGAGATGGAAGAGGAAGGCCGCCGCGTGCTCGCGGAAGCGGGAGTCACTCAAGTGGAGGTCCGCCGCCATGCGGACATGCGTTATGCCGGACAAGGCTTCGAGGTGAGCGTGCCGATGCCCTCCGGCAGCCTCGGTCCGGAGTCGGTCGGTCCGATTGAAGAGGCGTTCTTCGCGACCTACGAGCGTCTGTTCGACCGGCGCATCGCCGGCGTTCCGGTCGAGGCGCTCACCTGGCGCCTGAGCGTTTCGGGCCCTGCGCCGGACATCCGCCTCAAGTTTGCGGGAGCAAAACCGGGCGAAGGCGAAGCGCGCAAGGGGACTCGCCAGGTCTATTTCCCGGGCAAGGGCTTCGTGGCGTGCCCGGTCTACAGCCGCTATGCGTTGAAACAAGGCGATACGCTGCACGGCCCCGCGGTCATCGAGGAGCGCGAATCCACAGCGGTGGTCGGCGCGGATGCGCGGGTCAGCGTGGACAAGTACCTCAATCTCATCATCGACATCGAGACCCCGGTGGATGAAGTGCAAGCGCGGGAGGAAGAACATGCCGACCACCGTTGAGGTGCTCGCCCAGGCGTTCAAGGACATGGGCACGCCGTTCATTGTCGGCCATCCGGGCGGCGAATCGGTCGAGCTCATGCGGGCGGCGCAGGAACGCGGCATGCGCTTCATCCTCATGAAGCAGGAGGTCGCCGGCGCGATGCTCGCCTCCACCTGGGGCGAGATCACCGGCTCGCCCGGCGTGTGCCTGTCCACCCGCGGACCGGGCGCGGCCAACATGGTCAACGGCGTGGCGCATGCCTGGATGGACCGCTGCCCGCTGATCGCGATCACCGACCAGTATTCCGCGCCGACGTTGGCGACCGGCCTGCGCCAGCGTCTAGACCAGCAAGCGCTTTACGCGCCGGTCTCCAAGTGGTCGACCGTGGTCAATGCGAAGAGCGTCCGCCAGCAGATCAGGCGCGCAGTGAGAACCGCCTGCGCACTGCCGCCCGGGCCGGTGCACTTCGACATGCCGCAGAGCGAGACCACGCAGCAGGCGACCGAGCTCGTCGCCGAAGGGCCGCTGATGCCGCAGACGGTATCGATCGCGCCGGACAAGGACGCGCTCAAGGAGCCGCTGCGCGTGCTCGCCAATGCGCGCCGGCCCATCCTCCTCGTGGGCCTCGGCGTTTTCTGGAGCCGTGCTTCGGCGGAACTCGTCGCGTTGGCCGAAAGGCTCGGCGCGCCGGTGCTGACGACCTCCAAGTGCAAGGGAGCGATTCCCGAGGACCATCCGCTGCGCGCGGGCTGCATCATCGGCGGCCTGATCGAGCGAAAGCTGATCCTCCAATCGGACCTCATCATCACGATCGGGCTGGATGCGATTGAGCTGCAGCCCAAGGCTTGGCCTTACACGCTGCCGGTGATGTCGCTCGCCGGCACGCCGAGCCTCGATGCGCTGGTGCCCGCCGCGCCCGAAGTCGTCGGCGACCTGAAGGGCATCCTTGCCGGCCTCGCGCAATGGGCGCCCGAGGGCGGCGGCTGGGGCGAGAAGGTGGCGAAGACGTTTCGGGAAGAAGTCGTTGCGGCGCTCGACACGCCGGCGACGGGTCTCTCGCCGCAGCGCGCGATGGAAGTTGCGCGCAGCGTTTTGCCGCGCGACACGATCGCGACTTGCGACGCCGGCGCGAGTCGATTGCTGGTGGTGCAGAAGTGGCAGAGCTATGGCGCGCGCGAATTCCTCACTTCGAACGGGCTGGGCTCGATGGGTTTTGCAATTCCCGGCGCGCTCGGCGCGCGGCTCGCGCATCCGGGACGTCCGGTCGTCGCGTTCACCGGCGACGGCGGATTCATGATGGCGGTGGCCGAATTGCAGACCTCGGTGCGCGAGAAGCTGCCGATCATCGTCGTGGTGTTCGATGACGAGGAGATCGGCCTCATCCGCGTGAAGCAGGAGATCAAGGGCCTCCCGGCCTACGGCGTGAAGATCGGCGGCATCGACTGGGAGAAGCTCGCGCAGGGCTTCGGCGCCGACGGCGTAGTCGTCGACAACGAGCACGCGTTCGGCGACGCGCTGAAGGCTGCGCTGAAGACCAGCCGTACCACGGTCATCGCAGCGCGCATCGACGCCTCGGGCTACGTGGCCCAGTTCAACGCGCTGAGGGAACTCTAGGGTTTCCTGTCGCCGTAGACCGGCGTGAGCCAGTGGCGGTACTTCGCCACCCTGCCCTTGGCGATGTCGAAGTAGAGATTCTGGATCTTCGTGGTGAGCGGCCCCGGCCTGCCGTCGCCGACCTTGTAGTGATCGATCTCGACGATCGGCTGCACCTCGGCGCCGCTGCCGCAAAAGAAGGCTTCGTCGGCGATGTAAAGCTCGGTGCGGTCGATGTCGCGCTCGACGACCTCCACGCCGAGCTCGGCGCGGTAGAGGTCGATCAGCGATTCGCGCGTGATGCCCTCGAGGATGTCGGCCGACACCGGCGGCGTGATCACGCGGCCGTCGCGGACCATCATGAAGCAGGCACCCGGGCTTTCGGAGACCTCGCCCTGGTCGTTCAGCATGATCGGCGGGCCGAAGCCGTTCAACTTCGCCTCCACCTGCGCAAGGCGCGCGTTGTGGTAATTGGCCGCGGCCTTCACGCGCGAGGGCGAAGCGTTGTCGGAATTACGGCGCCAGGTGCTCACACATGAACGGATGCCCTTGAGCGAAGGGGCCGGCGGCCGCGCGTACGCCATCACGAAGGCGCCGGTCTCGATGTCCTTGGGTTCCCAGGCATGGGCTTCCCCCACGCCGAAGTAAGCCACCGGGCGGAAATGCACGCCTTCGGTGAATCGGTTGGCACGGAACAGCTCGATGAAGGCCGCGGTGAAGTCGTCGTCGGTATAGGGAATCGCCAGCCGCATGATGTGCATCGACTGGCGCAGGCGGCGCAGGTGCTCCTTGTTGCGGAAGATGTAGAGCTCGCGCTCGTCTTCGTTCCAGTAGGCACGCATGCCTTCGAACACGCTCGCGCCGCGCAAGAGCGCCTCGGCGGTCACGTGGATCGCCGCATCCTTCCACGCCACGATCTTTCCGTTCATCCAGATGAAGTCCGCTGTGCCGGCCATTGCTAGGCCCTTTCCTTGGAGGTTGAGGACTGTGCGTCCCGGATCGCGCGCCAAACGCGCAGGGGCGTGGCCGGCATGTCGAGGTGCGCGACTCCGCGCACCGATAGGGCATCCCGCACCCCGCTCATCACCGCGGCGAGCGACGCCGTGCAGCCCGATTCTCCGCAACCCTTGACCCCGAGCGGATTGGTCTTGCAGGGCACTTCGTTCCGCGCCCAACCGAATTGCGGCACGTCGTCGGCGCGCGGCAGGCCGTAGTCCATGAAGCTGCCGGTCAGCAACTGGCCCGAGGCCGGGTCGTGCACGAGTTCCTCCATCAGCGCCTGGCCGATGCCCTGCACGAGGCCGCCGTGCACCTGGCCTTCGAGCAGCATCGGATTCACCACCACGCCGAAATCGTTGACCGCGGTGTACGCCACGATCTTGACCTCCCCGGTGTCAGGGTCGACTTCCACTTCGCAGATGTGGCAGCCCGAAGGCAGGCTGTAGGCGGTCGGCTTGTAGTAGTCGCTGGCTTCCAGCCCCGGTTCGATGTCCTTGGGCAGCTCAACCGAGTGTGCCGCGCGGGCGACTTCGACGATCGACACGCGCCGGTCGGTCCCCGAAATGACGAACGAGCCGCCGCTATCGCTGACTTCGAATTCGATGTCGGAGGAGGGCGCCTCGAGCAGGTGCGCGGCGATCAGGCGGCCCTTGTCGATGATGATCCGCGCAGAGTGGACGATCGCGGTGCCCGTCACCGTGGTCTCGCGCGAGCCGCCGGTGCCGGAAGCCACGCCGGTCCTGTCGCTGTCGCCCTGCAGGATGTGGATGTGGCCGATGTCGAGGCCGAGCTGCTGCGAGACGATCTGCTTGAAGGTCGTCACGTGCCCCTGGCCGTTGGCCTGGGCGGTGGTGGCGACGGTCAGCAGGCCTTGCGGATCGAAGGCGAGGTTTACATGGCTGTCGTAGTAACCGTCGGGCTCCTGGTAGACCGAGAGCCCGTAGCCGAGCAGCTTGCCGCGCGCCGCGGCCGCCTTGCGCCGCGCCTCGAAGCCGGCGCGATCGGTGAGGCGCAAGGCGTCGTCGAGGTTCTTCTCGAATTCGCCGGAATCGAACACGAGGCCCACCGGCGAGGTGTAGGGAACGGTGCTGATGATGTTCAGGCGCCGCAGTTCCGCGCGGTCGCGCGCGGTCTCGCGCGCAGCCGCATCGACGAGGCACTCGATGAAATAGGTGAACTCGGGCTTGCCCGCGCCACGGTACGCAACCACCGGCACGGTGTTGGTATACGCGACACGCGATTCGAGGTGGTAGCAGGCAATTTCGTAAAGCCCGGTGATGCAGCGGCTGCCGCCGGTGGTCGGAATTGTGATCGCGCTGGCCGAGGTGTAGGCCCCGGTGTTCGAGACGACGCGTCCGCGTACGCCGAGGAAGCGGCCATTCGCATCGAGCGCCAGTTCGCCGTACATGACGTGATCGCGCGCCGCGCCGTCGCACAGGAAAGACTCCGCTCGATCGGCAAACCAGGTCACCGGCCGCGAGAGGTCTTTGGCCGCAAACAGCACCGCTACATATTCCGGATAGGCCGAGATCTTCATGCCGAACGAGCCGCCGACTTCGGGCGTCAGCACGCGCAGGGCCAAAGGGTCGGCAACGATCCCGGTCGAGGCAATGCCGGCCTGGATGCTCTTGCTCCCTTGGGTCGGCGCATGCAGCGTGTAGCGTCCGGTGGTCGGATCGAACTCGCCCGCAGCGCCGCGCGGTTCGATCGGCGCGGCGGAAACGCGGTTCAGGACGACTTCGAGTTTCGTCACATGCGCGGCGCCGGCGAAGGCTGCGTCGGTCTTTGCCCGATCGCCGCCTTCCCAGTCGAGCGCGATGTTGCCTGCCGCTTTGTCGTGGAGCAAGGGGGCTTGGTCGCCGAGCGCACGGCGCGGATCGGTGACCTGGGGAAGTTCTTCGTAGTCGACCAAGACCAGTTCGGCGGCATCCCGCGCCTGGACTGCGGTCTCCGCGACCACCATCGCCACGGCCTCCCCCGGGAAGCGCACGCGTCCCTCGGCCAGCACCGGCCGCGCGATCGAGGCGGGCGAAGAGCCGTTGCGATTCTTTTGCGCAACCGTGGATTGCATCGGACCTATCGCTGCGGCTTGCAGGTCCTTAGAGGTATAGATTGCGAGCACGCCGGGCGCTTTGGCCGCATCGCCCGTGTCGATCGACAGGATCTTCGCGTGTACATGCGGCGAGCGCACGTACACCGCATGCGCAGCGCCGGGCAGGGCGAGGTCGTCGATGAAACGGCCGTTGCCTTTGAGCAGCGCATCGTCTTCGAGCCGCAGCACCGGTTGGCCGATGCGCAGCTGGCCGGAGTTATGCGAGAGGTCTGGGGTTGTCGAGGGCGGGGATTGCATCGCGAAAGATCTTTCCTGGCTTGCTGGAGCGTCCCGATGGTACTTCGAACGCGCGGTTTCGGGACCTTCATTTTGCTGCAGAATGGGACGAGGAGAATTGACGAAAAGGAACGCGAATGAACTTGTCCGAAGGCCCGCGTTACCTCACGGCCACCGACACGCAGGGCCTCGGCCTCACGATCGGCCGCATCGCCGATGTGCTGGAGGAAGCGTTCCGGCACAAGGCCGCGGGCCACGTGGTGTCGCCCCCGATGACCTTCTTCCACCGCGAGACCGGCGGCTGGTTCAACTCGATGGTGTGTTCGATCGCGCCGGGGTGTCTCTACATTTCGCTGGACCGCGATTCGTACATTACCGACGAAGCAGTATCGGCGATGGACCTCGTGTTCTCGGACGACCGCGAGGCCCTGGTCCACGCGCGCGAGCACGAAAACGCCTTCCACGCGGTCTCGCGCGTCGATGCGGACCTGACGCAGATCGCAGCAGGCGGCGCGGTCACGCGGCGGAGCGCGCAGGACAAGATCGCCGTGTTCGTAAACGGCCTCGGCATCGAGGACCTGGCCGCGGCGATCGAGATCTACAGGCGTGCGCAGGAAATGCAGGCCGGCACTGTCCTGCCGGCCCAGTTCGGCTGACGCAGTCCCGCAGGCCCGATGGCAGCATTTCGCCTCGCGAGCCAATAACGGCGAGGGGGTCGATCAAAAAATGGCAGCAATTGGTGGCTTGCGGAGGCGCCGTGCCGATGCGCCGGTCGAAGCAGCGCAGCGCGGCGCGAATGCAGGAAGCCATGCCGTCCGGAAGGTTATGCTGGCGGCCCGAAGCAGGTAGTATTTTGCATGGCGACCCGGACACGGCGTGGACCACACGAAAAAACAAGGAGGCAGTTCATGGTTCGTCGTTTCTCGTCGTTCGCGCAAGCGCTGCTCGCGCTGGCCGGATTCTGCATTTCGCTCCACGCGGCCGCGCAGGCTTTCCCCTCGCGAGCGATCACCATCATCGTTCCCTATCCCCCGGGCGGACTCATCGACCTCGTTGCGCGCGCCTTGCAGCAGCCGTTCCAGGCCGAGCTCGGCCAGCCTGTGGTGATCGAGAACCATGCCGGCGCGGGCGGCAACGTCGGCGCCGAACTGGTGGCCCGTTCGGCGCCCGACGGTTACACGCTCCTGCTCGCGAACCCGTCGCTCGCGATCAGCCCGACGCTGTATCGCAAGCTCAACTACCGGCCGATCGAAGATTTCGCCTATGTGGGGCAATACGGCGCGGTGCCCAATGTCCTCGTCGTGAACATGTCTCTGCCGGTCAAGACAGCCCAGGACCTCATCGCCTACGCAAGGAAGCATCCCGGCAAGCTCAACTATGGGTCTCCCGGGTACGGCACCTCGCCGCAGCTCTCGAGCGAGCTGTTCAAGGTGATGTCGAACACTTTCATCGTCCATATCCCGTTTCGCGGTGCCGGCCCGGCCACCGCGGCGCTGCTGGGCGGGGAAATCGACATGCTGATCGACAACATCCCGCCGCAGGTGCCGCAGATCAAGGCGGGCAAGGTGCGGGCGCTTGCGGTCACCAGCCTCAAGCGCGTCAACGTGCTGCCCGATGTGCCGACGATGGACGAGATCGGGCTGAAGGGCTACGAGATCTCGTCCTTTTTCGGGCTGGTCGCGCGCGCCGGCACGCCGCGCGAATCGATCCTCAAGCTGAACGCGGCGTTGAACAAGTCTTCGCGCGACCCGAAAATGCGCGAGGTGCTCGAATCGCGCGGCGCAACCATGATCGAAGGCACGCCCGAGGACTTCCTCAACTTCATCAAGAAGGAGACCGCCAAGTTCGCGCCGGTGATCAAGCGCGCCGGCGTCGTCGTCGAGTAGGGCAAAAAATCGGGGACAGACCACGTTTTCCTGCCAGAAAACATGGTCTGTCCCCGATTTTCCCCGATTTTCGTCAGGCGCGCTTGCCGAAGGCGGCGAGGCCGCGATTCACGCGCGAGAGCACCGGGCCCCATTCGCCCGGCTTTTGCTGCCGGTACAGGCGGGCGGTCGGGTACCAGGGGCTGTCCTCCCGCTCGAGCAGCCAGCACCAGTGCGGGTAGGCGGCGAGCAGCACCCACACCGGCTTGCCGATGGCGCCGGCCCAATGGGCCCATGCGCTGTCCACGGTGATCACGAGGTCGAGCGCGGCGAGCATTTCGGCCGTCTCCTTGAAGCCCGCGCCGGCGTGGCCGAAGTTGGCGCGCCTTTCGACCACCGCGAGTTCCTCCGTGCTCAGGTCCTTTTGCAGGCTCACGAATCGCAGGCCCTGAACGTCGAGCAAGGGCTGCAGGTCGGCCAGCCGGAGGCTGCGCTCTCGCTCGCTGGGGTTGGCCGGGTCGCCCCTCCAGCACAACCCGACAAGGTGCGTGCCTCCGCGCGCGAGCTTTTTCTTCCAAGCGGTGACCGGTTGTTTCTCGAATGAGAGGTACGGCACGTCGGTCGGCACGGTCTCGAGCGTCGTTTCGAACGCGAGCGGCAGCGAAGCAAACGGGCTATGGAAATCGAAAGCGGGCAGGGGGTCGCCGCGCGCGATCACGCTCGTGGCGCCGATGCCGCGCAACAGGGGTTTGAGCTCGGACTGCACCTCGAGGACGACCTTGGCGCCTTTCGCGGCGACCCTCTTCGCGTATCTCGCGAAGAGGATGGTGTCACCGGGCTCCTGGTCGGCATGCAGCAGCACCGTCTTGCCCTTGAGGGGCTGGGCGCCCAGCCATGCGGGTTGGGCAAACCCGCGGGCCGACGAGGGATAGGCCCTGAAACGGGATTCGTACTTCTTCCAGCCATCGGCATACTCGCCAGTGAGCAGCAGGCAAATCGATTCGTGCATCTGCGCGAGCGCGAAATCCGGCTGCAGGCGCAGGGCTTCCCGGTGGCTGGCAAGGGCTTCGGCGGGGCGCAGCAGGTTCTGCAGGACGCTGCCGCGTCCGTCGTGGGCCACGTAGATGCCCGGGTTGGCGGCCAGCGCCTTGTCGAACGCGGCCAGCGCCTCTTCGAGCCGGCCCAGGTCCCTAAGCACACCGCCTCGATTGGTCAGCGCGTCGATGAAGCCGGGGTTGGCTTCAAGCGCCTTGTCGAAACAGGCAAGGGCCTCTTCGAACCGTTTCATCGTCATCAGCAGGACGCCGCGGTTGCTCCATGCGGCCGGGAATTGCGGGTTCGCCTTCAGCGCCGCTTCACAGCTTGCGAGTCCCTCCTCGAGCCGCCCCAGCGCATGCAGCACGATCGCGCGGTTGCTCAAGGCTTCCAGGTAGAGGGGGTTGAGCACGAGCGCGCGGTCGTAGCAGGCCAGGGCGTCGTCGAATCGCTGCGCCGCCCGGCGCACTTCGCCCAGGCTGTTCAGGAAGCCGGGTTCCTGCGGCAGCGCCTGGAGGGCCTTGCCGACCAGTTCCGCGGCGAGATCGTGCCGGCCGACCGCAAGCGCTATCAGGCCCAGAACGTGGTTGGCCACCGGTTGCTGAGGATCGGCGTTGAGGACCAGCCGGCAGCACTGCTCCGCCTGTTCGAGCCGGCCCGACTGGTAGTTGGCTACCGCGAACTGGAGCGCATCGGCCAGGGTCAGTTCGGTGGGCACGGCGCTCGGGAGGCTAGAACCCGAACAGGTCCGGCGCCCGGCCCTCGGCCCACTTCACCGGGCCTTCGGACCATGCATGGAAGGCGGCGCCGAAATCGCTTTCGATCGAAACAGTGGTGCCCGGCTCGATCACCACGAAGCAGTTGGCCCACGCCGCCTTGCCCCCGATGCGCAGGTCGCCTGCGCGCACCCAGAGTTCGAGGGGTGCGGTCGTGGTGAACGGCGAGGTCTTCGATCCGGGAATCAGGCCCAGCGTCGGGTTCGGCTTCGGGATCCGGGTTGCAGATCGAGCCGAAACGCGGCCCGGTGTGCAGCGCGTAATCGCGGTCGGTCGCTTCCGGGTAGATCACCGGAGCCTCAAGTCGCGAGACGAGCAGCGTCTTCTGGTAGGCGATCGCGTCGTGCGTTGCGCCCTTGAGGTTGATGCCGGTCTGGTGCAGGACGATGGGTCCCTGGTAGTCGGTGAGGCTGCCGTCCAGCACGAAGCTGGTTGCGACGCCGAGGTGCTGGTGCAGGCCGCTCCTGGTCAGCGGCTCGAACCCGACCAGGCCGAGGAAGCGCCCCTTGTCGCGGTCTTCGCGCACCGGCTTGAGCGAAAGCCCGGTCTTGCCCGCGGAATGCCATTTGAGAGTTTCGGCATCGTAGACGCTGACGCTCTTGGCGTTCGGCCTGACGCGTTTTTTCGCAGAGGCGAGGTGCACTGGGCGCGGCATTGATGGACTCCTACTTCTTCTCCGGCAGCGCGTACTTCGCTTCGAGCGCGTCGAACACGTCTTTGTTGACTGCTTTCTGGCGCTCGGCGAACCCGGCAAGCATGTGCTCGGCGCCCTTGAGCGACCCGGTTTTGTGCAAGTGGGCAAGGGCCTGCTGCATGCCGGCCAGCGCGGCCTGCAGCGCGGTATTTGCATAGAGGACGCCGCTGAAACCGAGGGCCCTGAGTTCTTCATGCTCGGGCATTGGCGTTTTTCCACCGAACACGATGTTGAGGATCGCGAGGCCCGGGACGACTTTGGGAATCTTGCGGATTTCTTCCAGGCTGACTGGAGCCTCGAGGAAGGTCGCCTCCGCCCCGGCTTCGTGATATTTCACCAGCCGCTCGACCGCGGCCTCGAAGCCCTCGACCGCGCGCGAATCGGTGCGCGCGATGATGATGAAGTTGGGGTCGGTCCTCGCGTCCACGGCGGCCTTGATCTTCTGCACCATCTCGTCCGCGGCGATCACCGCTTTTCCGGAGAAGTGGCCGCAGCGCTTGGGGAAGTCCTGGTCTTCGATCTGGATCGCGCTCGCGCCGGAGCGTTCCAGTACGCGGATCGTGCGAGCCATGTTGAGCGCGTTGCCGAAGCCGGTGTCGCCATCGACGACCAGCGGGAGCTTCACCGCGTCGCGGATCGCCGCGACGTGCGAGGCCACTTCGGTCAGCGTGGTGAGGCCGATGTCGGGCATGCCGAGGAACGTATTGGCGATGCCGGCGCCGGTGATGTAGATCGCATTGAAACCGGCATCCTCGATCGCTCGCGCCGCGAGCGCATTGGCCGCACCGGGTAACAACGTCGCCTGGCGTGATTCGAGGAGCTTCCTGAAATGGAGGTTGATCGCGGGATTCATGATTCGGTCTTCATGGGTAAACATAGCCTTCGAATAATCTGCGTGCCGTGCGGTAGAACGAGCCGCGCACCGCGCGCCACCCGCCTGCCTCGCGCACCACTTCGGCGCCGACGGTGAGCACCCCCGAGGGCATCGCGAGGCGCAGCGTGCCGTTCTTTGCGGCCCGCGCCAACTGGTGCGGGATCGTACCTTCGATTCCGGCCGCGACCGCGGTGCACAGCGAACCTGTGAGCGGCAGCGCGCGATGCGGCTGGCCGTTGGAAATGATGCGCACGGTGAGGTCGGCCGAGGCCTCGGTGAGTCTATCGCCCGAGAGCGTGACCGCCTCCTGGGGGGCGGAGACGAAGCCGATCTGCGGCATCGACTTCTTGCGCGCCTCGTCAACGGTCTTTGCAATGCCCATCGCCACCGAGGCGTGGCAGCGGATTGTCGCGATCCTTTCGAGCAGCGCCTTGTTGCGGTCGAGGTCTTCGGGCATCTCGGTGCCTTTCAGGCCAAGGTCCTTGGCCGAAAGGAACACGCACGGGTTGGCCGCATCGACCATCGACGCTTCGATCTTTCCGATGCCGGGAATGTCGAGCACGTCGCGCGGGTTGCCGGTGGGCAGCAGCCTGCCGGTCACCGCGCCGCCGGGCGCGAGGAAGTCCAGGCGCACGGGCGACCCGGTCCCGGCCACGCCGGGAATCTCGAGCTCGCCTTCGACGACCGCGCGGCCGTCCTTCACGTGGAAGGTCGAATTGATGATCTTCCTTGTGTTGGTATTGTGGATGCGCACGCACATCTCGCCTTCCTGCGCGGGAACGAGGCCTTCCTCGATCGCGAACGGGCCGACGGCCGAAGACATGTTGCCGCAGTTGCCGCTGTAGTCGACCCGTTCCTCGGTCACGAGGATCTGCGCGAAGGTGTAGTCGAGATCGGCATCTGGCCGCGAGGGCGGGCCGAGCACGCACACCTTGGACAAGGACGAGACGCCGCCGCCCATGCCGTTCAGTTGCCGGCCGTGCGGGTCGGGGCTGCCCATGGCGGAGAGGAACAGCGCGTCCCAGGTCGAGCGGTCCGCGGGCAGGTCGCGCAGGTGGAACATCAGCGCCTTGCTGGTGCCGCCGCGCATGAAGACGGCAGGAAGTCTCTGCATGCCGGCGATCTATTTGAATTTGCGGCGCAGTGCGATGCCAAACTCCCGCACCCGCGCCGCATTGATCCCGAGGTCGCTCCTTCCCACCCGCGACTTCGACCTCACGTCCACTTTCGTCGTGCCATCCGTCCCGGCAACGATCCGCACCACCACGTCGTCTTCGAAGCCGAAAAGGAGCGACCGGTCGGTGGCTTCGATGCGACCCTGGATCGGCTCGGCGTCGATCACTTCGAGCCCCATGGATTGCAGCACGATCCTGGAGGCGTCGAAGACCTTGTCCGCCGGCGCCTTGAGCACGATCGGGCCGATGTCGGGATAACCTTTCTTCTGCTGCGCGGCGACCTCCGGGCCGTCATAGGCGGCCGGATGGTCGGTCTTCTTGCGCAGGGTCGCGATGCGCACGTATTGCGGCGGATTGTCGAGGTCGGTGGTGATGTCGTGGATCGGCGGCACGGCGCGCACCGTCTGACGCAGGTTGTAGGGGATGTAGGCGGTGGTGCCGGCGATGGTGAGCGCAAGCGCGCCCAGAACGATTGCGCCGGTGCGCTTGAGGACCACACCGGCAATCACGGCGATCGCGGCGATGACCATTATCGCGACCGCCACCCAGAACACGTAGGGCAGGGCGCCAATGCCGTCCCGGTACCCCCACAGGTCCAGGCGGTAGCCGATCCCGGCGAACAGTCCGGCCACGCCGTCCATGATCGCGAGGAGCAGGGCGAGCACCGCCCCGGACCACGCCAGGTTCGATCCGCGCGAGTGATGGATGACGCTCAGTTCGCCGTCTTCGGTCAGGACGTTCATGCGGCTTCCTTTGGGTGATAGCTGTCGCGCAACTCGCGCTTCAGGACTTTGCCGATCGCACTGCGCGGCAGGGAGCCGGTCAGCTCCACGGCTGCGAGCCTCTGGATCTTGTTCACGCGGGCGTTGGTCCACTCGCGCAGCGTCTGGGCCGTGGTGACTGCATTGTCCCTCATGACAACGAAGGCCGCCGGCGTCTCGCCCCACGATTCGGAAGGCACGCCAACCACGGCGCACTCGACCACGTCCGGGTGGCCGCGGACCACCGCTTCGAGGTCGCTCGGGTACACGTTGAACCCGCCGGAGATGATCATGTCCTTCTTGCGGTCCATCAGGACGAGAAACCCGTCGGCGTCGAACCGCCCGACGTCGCCGGTGCGGATGAAGCGCTTGCCCTCGGGCGAGAACCACTCGGCCTCGGCGGTCTTGTCCGGTTTGTTGTGGTAGCCGTTCATCATGCCGGCCGAATGGCCGACCACCTCGCCCATCTCGCCGGCGGCCACTTCGACCCCGTTGTCGTCGATGAGGCGGATGTCGTGCCCCTCGGCCGGCGGTCCGACGGTATGCAGCTTGGCCGGCTGCTCGTGCGCCGCGAGGATGCACGTGCCGCCGCCCTCGGTCATGCCGTAGAACTCGACGAGCCCGCCGGGCCAGCGTTTGAGCACGTCGGCCTTGAGCGCGGCCTGGAACGGTGCGCTGGTGGAGAACTTCATCCTGAAAGAGCCGAGGTCGAAAGAATCGAACGAGGGCAGGTTCATGAGTCGGTGGTACTGCACCGGCACGAGCATCGTGTGAGTGACGCGGTGCTTGGCGGCCAGCGCGAGGTAACCGGCGGCATCGAACTTGGTCATCAGCACTACGCGCCCGCCGTGGCCGAGCGTCGGGAAGAAGACCACCAGAGTGGTGTTCGAATACAGCGGCGTGGACAGCAGCGTCACGCTTGCCTCATCGTAGCCGTAGACGGCTGCGCGCATGATATGGCTCCAGCGCATGGCGTGCGACTGCACGATGCCTTTCGGCGTGCCGGTGGTGCCCGAGGAGTAGATGATGTTGAAGGCCCACAAAGGCTGGGTGTCGACCGGCTCGGGCTTCGAGCCTGATGGGGCGAGCCAATCCTTCAGCGAGGCGCCCGCGGAGGACTCATCGAGCGCCATGCGCTTCGCGGAAATCTTCGTGGTCACGGGTTCGAGCGTCTTTGCCACCGCCGCATCGAGGCAGAACAGCTTTGCCCCCGCATCGGCCGCCATGCCGGCGAGTTCCTCGGCCGTGCACGAAGGCGCCAGCGGCGCGACGGCCACGCCTGCGCGCAAGGCGCCAAGGAACACCACCGCGTATTCGATCGACGCGTAGGCGCAGATCGCAATCGATTCCTGCGGCTTGAACGCGTCGCGCTGGAGCGCGCAGGCCACGCGGTCCATGAGCGCGTCGAGTTCGGCGTAGGAAACGGTGCGGTCGTCATGGACCAGCGCCGCATGGCCGGGCCGTTGCTGCGCGTGGTTGCGGATGAGGTCCGACAGCGTGCCGAAGCCGATGTCGACAGGGGTGGCGGGGGGCTGGGGCGCGTTCATGCGGGCAATTCTAACGATTTCGCCGGACGACTAGCGCCCTCCGATTGCACGGGATCGAATTTTCTCGCTCACATCTTCCAAAGCTCGCAAAGAGGCACGGCCAGCACGCGGCTGTCGATGGTCGGCATGATGCTCGCTCCCGCGTGCAGGATCGTTCCTCCTTTGAAGTGGCGACCGCACTGGTCGGCGAGCCGCCGCAGGCCCTGACCGTCGTTGCGCGCGAGGGTCGCCGCCGCCTTCACTTCGACGCCCCATGTGTCGCGCCCCCGCGTGATCACGAGATCGACTTCGACCTGATCCTTGTCGCGATAGTGCCAGAAGCGCAGATCCGGGTCGGTCCATCCGGCCTGGGCGATCAACTGCTGGACGACAAACGATTCAAGCAGGTGCCCGAAGCGAGCCATGTTGTTCAGCCAGTCGGCCTCGACGAGCCCGGCAAGCGTGCTCGCGATGCCGCTGTCGATGAGATGTACTTTGGGCGCCTTCACCAGGCGCCGGGCATCGCTTGCGTGCCAGGCGTCGAGCCTGCGGACCAGAAACAACCGCTCCAGCGCCGCAAGGTTGTTTTGAACCGTTTCCCGGCGGATGGCGAGGCTCTTGGCCAGCGACTCCACATTCAGGAGCTGCGCCGTCTGCAACGCCAGGGTGAGAAGCAGCTTCTCGAGGTGGTCGAAGTTTTTCAGATTTGCGGCGTCGCGGGCGTCCCGCTCTATGACGGCTGCGAGATAGTCGCGGTGCCACTGTCTTACGCGCGCCAGCCGCATCCTGTGGATCGCTTCCGGGTAACCGCCGCGCACGACGCGTTCGATCAGCTCCGACGGGACGACCTTTGCCGGCCGGACGCTGCTCTTCAGACGTCCGGCGATCATCGCGGCGAGCAGGCCCCCCGGTTGGCGTTCCTTTTCCGCCTCGGTGAGTGGATGAAGGCGGACGAGCGCCATGCGTCCCGCCAACGACTCGCTGACGGAGGGAAGCAGGAGCAGATTGGCGGAGCCGGTCAGGAGAAAGCGCCCCGGCCGGCGCGCTTCGTCGACCGCCATCTTGATCGCGGAGAGCAGCGCGGGAACCCGCTGTATCTCGTCGAGCGTGACGCCCTCCGGCAGGCCGGCGACGAACCCCCTCGGGTCGGAAGCCGCCCGTTCGCGCAGGGTGTCGTCGTCGAACGAGTAGTACGGCCGTTCCGGAAAGGCACGCCGCGCAAGCGTGGACTTGCCGCACTGCCGCGGGCCGAGGAGGCAGACCACCGGCGTGTCCGCCATCGCCTCGGCGAGCGGCGCGGCCATGGGGCGTGGGAACCAGTCGGCGAGTGCGTCCATATTACTATTATACACTCGTCCAATTTACTATTGTAAGACCGTCCAATCCGCTATTTTGAAGGCTTGGCCAGCGTCTCGCCGACCAACCGAGGGAATCCGGCCAGGGCGCGCACCTGGCGATGATCGTGAAGGCGGGCCGGATCGAGAAAGAGCCCGCCGCTTCCTAGGCTGCCGTGCGCGCGGTTGAAGCACCGAACCGGAAAGGCCGGCTCGAACGCTGCAGCATGAAGACCGCGATCGCGACGTTCAGGACATTCCAGCCGATGCCGTGGATGAACGCGGCGGTGTAGGAGCCGGTGAGATCGAAGATCGCGCCGGTCATCCATCCGCCGAGCGCCATGCCGAACACAGTGGCCATCAGTACGAGGCTCACGCGCGCGCCGGCTTGCGAAGCGGGAAAATAGTCGCGCACGATCAGCGCGTACATCGGCACGATGCCGCCCTGCACCAGCCCGAAGAAGGCCGAGACGACATACAGGCTCGCGAGGCTGTTGAAAGGCAGGAAGAGCGCGAGCGCGACGACCTGCAGCACAGAGCCGAGCAGCATCGTGCGCAATGCACCGATCCGGTCCGCAATCCACCCCGAGGCCATGCGGCTGATGATCCCGCAGCCCAGCATCAATGAAAGCATCTCCGCGCCGCGCTGGGCGGCGAAACCGAGGTCGCCGCAGTACGCGACGATGTGGACCTGCGGCATCGACATCGCCACGCAGCACGAGATGCCGGCCAGCACGATCAACGCCTGCAGCGCGGCCGGGCGCAGGCCCAGCGGCCGTTCGGACATCGGTTTTGCGGGTGCGGCATCCTGTTCGGTGCCGCCGATCGGCGCCGGCCGGCGCAGCACCCAGGCCAGCGGAAGCATGACGAGCACGCAGGCGGCGCCGGCCATGAAGTAGGCGTTGCGCCATCCGAATGCATCGAAGAGCGCCTGCATCACCGGCGGCCAGAACGTGCCCGCGAGGTAGTTGCCGCTCACGCAGATCGCTACGGCCAGACCGCGGCGGCGCGTGAACCAGTGCGAGATGTCCGCCACCAGCGGGCCGAAGGTCGCCGAAGTGCCGAGAAAGCCGATGATCAAGCCGTGCACCAGCGTGAACTGCCACACGCTTGTCGCGCTCGCGGCCAGCGCGAGGCCGCCGCCGAGGCACAGGGCGCCGAGCATGATCGGGCGCATGACGCCGAAGCGGTCCGAGAAGCGGCCCATCAGGACCCCGCCGATCGTGAACCCGATCATCGTCGCGGTGTAGGGCAGCGAGGCGTCGCCGCGCGAGATGCCGAATTCGGCCTGGATCAGCGGCAGGACGACCGTGGCCGTGTACATGCCGCAACCGCCCAGGCCCATGATCAGCACGGCCGCAGCGAGGCGCGCCCAGGCATAGGGCGACTCGATGCCGGCATGCCCGCGGGTTGCGGTTATTTCATGATTCGGCATATGAACTAGCGTGAGACCCTCTTGGCGACTGGGTCTGCGGAATTTAAAGTTATTGTTTTTTGCTGCGGGCGATCCCGCAGGCGGTCATTTTGCCGGGGCTGCCGCGGGTGCCGGTGTGGCGGGCGGCGGCGGTGTGTTCGGCACGACCATGCACGCGCACGCTGAAATTCTGGCCGTTGCAGACCTGACCGGCCCCAGTAGCGCCGATGCACCCCTCGATGATGAGGATGAGGAAATACGAAAGGTTGAGGACCATGGTTGGCTCGCCTGTCTGAGATTTGCGTCTTTGATCGCGAACCATGATAAACCACCGTGGGTCGCCGGACCCCATTGCCCCGCGACCCGTGTAGGCTGTGCGGGGCTTGAAAACGTGAAACATTGTTCTCGGGAGGACGTAATGCTCAAGCGAATCCTGTTCTGGGGCGCAACGGTCGCTGCAGTCTTCTTCGCCTCTGCGATGGCGGTGGCGCAAGGTTATCCGGCAAAGCCGGTGCGGCTCGTCGTGGGCTTCCCGCCGGGCGGGCCAGCCGACATCTTCGCGCGAGTGTTCGCCCAAGGGCTCGGTGCCGGGCTCGGCATGCCGGTGATCGTCGAAAACCGCTCAGGCGCCGGCGGTGTCGTCGGCGTGGACTTCGTGGCGAAGTCGGCGCCCGACGGCTACACGCTGGCGATGAACAGCTTCTCTTCAGTGGCGATGGCGCCTTTCTCGCTTTCCAACATGCCTTATGACCCCAAGCGGGACCTCGCGTTGATCACGACCGTGGTGCGCGTGCCCGAAGTCCTCGTGGTTCATCCTGCGCTGCCTGCGGGCACGTTTGCGGAACTGCTCGCGTACGCAAAAGCGCATCCGGGCAAGGTCAATTTCGGTTCGGCCGGTTCGGGAAGCATCACGCACCTCGCGGGCGAACTGCTGAAGGCCGAGGCGCAGGTGGACATGGTCCATGTGCCGTACAAGGGCGCAGCGCCGGCGGTCAACGATCTGCTCGGCGCGCAGGTGCAAATGGGCATCTTCGACGTGCCGGTCGTTCTCCCGCATATCCGTTCGGGCAAGCTGAGGGCGCTCTCGGTGACCAGCGCGAAGCGCACGCCCTCGCTGCCGGACGTGCCGACGACCGCGGAGGCGGGCTATCCCCGTGTGAATTCGGACAACTGGTACGGACTGGTCGCCCCGATCGCCACGGCGCCTGAAGTCGTCAAACGCATCCACGCCGCGGCAATGACCGCCCTGCAGTCACCGGCCGTAGCCGAGCAGTTCGCGAAAGTGGGTGGGACGGCCGCGCCTTCCACACCTGAGGAGTATTCCGCCTTCCTCGCGCAGGAACAGGCCAAGTGGGGCGCGATCATTCGCGCCATCGGGTTCAAGGAATAAATGGGGCCAGGCTCAATTAGAGTGAGAGTGGTTCGAGTCAAGATGATCTAAATTTAATTGAGCCTGGCCCCATTTATTGGCCCCATTTATTCGCCGGCTACTTCTTCGCCCAGGAATCCCTGAGTGTCACCGCGCGGTTGAAGACCGGCGCGCCGGGTTTCGAGTCGATGCAGTCGGCCACGAAGTAGCCGTGCCGCTCGAACTGGAAATGCTCTTCGGGCTTCGCGTCGCGCAGGGCGGGCTCGAGTTGCGCGCGGACCACTTTCTTCGAGTCCGGGTTGAGGTCCTTGAGGAAGTCGCCGTCCTCCGCGCCCGGATGCGGCGCCTTGAACAGGCGGTCGTACAGGCGCACTTCGGCGGTGTGCGAGTGCGCAGCCGATACCCAGTGGATGTTGCCCTTGACCTTGTAGGTGTCGGCGCCCGGCGTGCCCGAGCGTGAGTCCTCCAAGTAGTTGCAACGGACCGTGTCGGTGGCTTTGTCGTAGCCGGTGCATTCGAGCACGAACCCGTAACGCAGGCGCACGCGATTGCCCGGGAAGAGGCGGAAATACCCCTTGGCCGGCACCTGCTGGTAGTCCTCGCGCTCGATCCAGAGTGCGCGCGAGAACGGCAGGGGTCGCTTGCCCAGATCCGGCTTCTGCGGATGGTTGGGCGCTTCGCAGAGCTCAACCTTCCCCTCGGGATAGTTCTCGATCACGAGCTTCAGCGGGTCGAGCACGGCAATGCGGCGCGGCGCGACTTCGTTCAGGTGCTCGCGCATGCAGTCCTCGAGCACCGAGAGGTCGATCCACGAATCGGCCTTTGCCACGCCGATGCGGTCGCAGAACGTGCGAAAGCCTTCCGGCGTATAGCCCCTGCGGCGCGCGCCGACGAGCGTCGGCAGGCGCGGGTCGTCCCAGCCCTCCACGTGCTTTTCCTCGACGAGCTGGATCAGCTTTCGCTTCGAGAGGACGACATAGGTGAAATTGAGGCGCGCGAACTCGATCTGCTGCGGCAGCGGGCGCTCGAGTTGGCCGCCCTCGGCGAGCTTCTCGTTGAACCAGTCGTAGAGCGGGCGATGGTCCTGGAACTCGAGCGTGCAGACCGAATGCGTGATGTGCTCGATCGCATCGGACACGCCGTGCGCCCAGTCATAGGTCGGGTAGATGCACCAGGCGTCGCCGGTGCGGTGATGATGGGCGTGGCGGATGCGGTACATCGCCGGGTCGCGCAGGTTGATGTTCGGCGAGTCCATGTCGATTTTCGCGCGCAGAATGTGCGTGCCATCCGCGTGCCTGCCTTCGCGCATCTCGCGCAGCAGCCGGAGGTTCTCCTCAACGCCGCGGTCGCGATACGGGCTGTTGCGGCCGCCCTGCGTGAGCGTGCCGCGGCTCGCGCGCATCTCGTCGGCGCTCTGGCTGTCGACATAAGCGAGGCCGCGCGATACCAGGTGCTCGGCGAAGCCATAGAGCTTGGCAAAATAGTTCGAGGCGAAAAACTGGTGGCTCGTTCCGTTGGCCTCCCAGGAAAACCCCAGCCAGCGCACCGCGTCGATGATCGAATCGACGTACTCCTGCTCTTCCTTGGTCGGATTGGTGTCGTCGAAGCGCAGGTGGCAGACGCCGCCATAGTCGCGTGCCAGGCCGAAATTGAGGCAAATGCTCTTGGCGTGGCCGTAATGCAGGTAGCCGTTGGGTTCGGGCGGGAAGCGCGTGCGGATCTTCGCCCAGTCGGCGCGGATTGCGAATTTGTTGGCCGCGAGGTCGTGCTCGACGATGCTGCGGATGAAGTTGGAGGGCGAAGCAGTCGACATAAGAGCGAAATTTTACCGCACCCCCCTTCGCAGGCCGACACAAATGCTTACAACTGCGTGTAGCCGGTTGCTTCCGAGGGACGTTAATCCACCTGTAAGGCCGGCATTCCTTCGATGACGGCATAAACCACGGAGACTCAAATGACACTCAAGACCCTGGCAGTCGCAACCCTCCTGGCCTTCGGCGGTGCTGCATTCGCCCAGGCCCCCGCAAAGGTCGAAACCAAGGCCCCGGCCAAGGTGGAAACCAAGGCCGAAGTGAAAGCCGACGCCAAGGCGGACGCAAAAGCCAAAGCCGACGCCAAGGCGAAAGCCAAGGCCGATGCGAAAGCCGACAAGGCGAAAGCCAAGGCCGACGCCAAGGCCAAAGCCGCAACGCCTGCGACCCCGGCGACCCCGGCAACGCCAGCGACCCCGGCCAAGAAGTAAGTTTCAAGCGCATGCGAATTTGCGAATTTGGGGACAGACCACGTTTTCCGCGCACCGGAAACGGGGTCTGTCCCCAAATTTCCATCCCCAAATTTCCAAATTTCCGCGCCGACAAGAGGTAGTTTTACTGCGCCCTGAACAGGTCGGCGAACACGCGGCTCTCCTTGCGGTTCCTCAACCGCACGCTGAGCCGGCCGGATTCGTCGCGTGTCGCCGCGGCGACTTCGGCGAGGTTCACGATGGTGCCGCGGTGGATCTGGCGGAAACGCTCGGCCGGCAACTGGCCGAGCAGTTCCTTGAGCGGCGTGCGGATCAGCAGTTCGGCATCCCGCGTGACCACGCTGGTGTACTTGTCCGTCGCCTGGAAGTAGCAGACTTCGTCGACCGGGACCATGCGCACGGTGTTGCCCACCGCGGCGCGGATGATGCGCAGCGGCTCGCCCTGCGCCGGTGCAGGTAATCCACCGCGGCGAGGTCGAACGCCTTGAGCGCGAATTCGTCGTAGGCGGTCACGAAAACCAGCCTTGGCACCGGCGAACCTGCGTCCAGGCGGTCGGCGAGTTCGGCCGCCACTTCCAGGCCCGTCATGCCCGGCATGCGGATGTCGAGGAAGGCGACCTCGGGCCGTTCGGCTTCGATCAGGCGTAGCGCTTTGGTGCCGTTCGGCGCGAGCGCCACGAAGTCGAGCTCAGGCCACGCGCTTGCGAGCGCCGCCTTGAGGGCGACGGCGAGCAGCGGTTCGTCTTCGGCGATCAGGGCTCGCGCTTTCATCGGCTGTTCATTTCTCGAGCGGCAGGCGCAGCGTGATGCGCACGCCGCCCGGAGAGTCCGCGATCTCCATCGAGGCCGCATCGGCGTAGACGGCGGCGAGCCTTTCCTTCGCATGGGTGAGCCCGACACCGGTTCCGCCCGCCGAGCCCTTGCCGAGTCCCGATCCGCTGTCTTGCACGACGAGCACGAGGCGCTTGCCTTCCTCGCGTGCGGTCACGCTGACCTTGCCGCCCTCGACTTTCGGTTCCAGCCCGTGCCGGATCGTGTTTTCGACCAGAGGTTGCAGCAGCATCGGCGGCAGGCGCGCGTTCGAGAGCCCTTGCGGCAGGTCGAGCTCGAAGGCGAGGCGCGAACCCATGCGGATCGCGAGGATCTCGAGGTAGGACTCGAGCAGCGCGAACTCGCCGGCCAGCGTGTCGCGGTCGTTGCGTGTCGTCGCGAGCGTTGCACGCAGGTACCCGTCGAGGTTTCTGAGCATGTGTTGCGCCCGCTTCGGGTCGACGTCGATCAACGCCTGCAGGTTGGCCAGCGTGTTGAACAGGAAATGCGGCTCGATCTGCGCCTGCAGGAGCTTGAGTCGCGCTTCGGCTGCGCCGCGCTCGCTCGCCATGAGCTGCTCCCGACTCCAGAAATAGTAGGACGCGGCAAAGCCCGCGCCCGCCGTCAGGGCGAGAAATCCGAGCACCGCGTTCAGGCCGAGCGAAGTCGGCCCCCAAGGAATGCCCATGAGCAGGCTCGCAACGAATGTGCCTCCGAACCAAGCGAACGGCGCGGCCAACAACACCAGCCCGATCATCGGTGCGATCGACTGCGCACCTTGCGGCCACAACGCCCGGCGGGGCAGGTCGATCATCGCGTAGGTCAGAAGCCCGATGCACAGACTGTAGACCATGTTCTCCCCGAAATCATTGTGCCGGCTTCCGAATGCCGTGAGTGCAACGGCGATTCCCGTGCTCAGCACGACGGTGCCGAGCAGGTAGCGGGCGATTCCGGGATAGTGGACAGGGGGGGGGCATCGGGTCTTTTCAGCGCGCGCCCGGGCCGCCCTGCGAGCGTAGTCTGCGCATTTCGCCCTCGATCATGCGTTCCCTCAGGCCCGAGGCGGACAGGAACACCACGAGACCGTGGATCGCCAGGCCGATCGCCCAGCCGCCGAGCGGGAAGGCGAACCAAGACACGCCCGGTGACGCGCGCTGGTTGATGAAGAACAGGAACGCATTCACCGCAACGAACACCGTGAGGTGGATCATGAAGCCGAACTTGGCCGCCGCCCTGCGGCGGGCGATGCGAAAGAGGTCTTTCTCGACGGGCACTGGTTGTTCCATGGCGGTTCCTTTTCAGGTCAGGTGGATTGTACGGAATGAGATCCGCAGGCCGGGTGCACAGCGCCACTGTCGGCCTCCGGGGGCCGGGAAGCGACCGGATTGCGACGAAACCGCGATTTCGGGGAGCGAACTGCCACCCACACCGACGGGCGGGCGCAGGGGAGGGGGCTTACACTTGCCCCAGGAGGCGTTCCCATGATCCGTACCGGCACTCACGACCGCGCCCTGGCCAGTCGCAACAAGTTCACGCTGGCCAACGGCACCGGGTACTTCAAGAGCGAATTCATCACTTCGCCTGCGGGCGAGGCCGTCGCACCGCAGTCGTTCCTGGTCGAGCAGGACGCCGACTCGGTGATCCTGCCGCATTTCCACCTGCAGAATGAATTCCAGGTGGTGGTGCAGGGCGGGGGCAGCATCGGCCGGCACCCGGTGCGCGCGCTCGCCGTCCACTACGCCGGCGCGCATACCGGCTACGGGCCGATCACGGCCGGGCCCCAAGGGCTTTGGTACTTCACGCTGCGCCCGCGCATGGACTACGGGGCGAAATTCCTGCCCGAGGCCCGCAGCGAAATGAAAAAGGACGTGCCCAAGCGCCACCTTCTCGGCGGACCGGTCGATGCGAACGGCGACTGCGCGAAGCTGACCGTGGCCGTGAGCGAAGAGATCTTCCCGCCGCAATCCGACGGCATCGGCGGATGGGTCGTGCGCGTTCCGCCGAACGCTTCGGCGGCAGCGCCCTCGCTCGCGAGAGGCCTCGGGAGGTTCTACATGGTCGCGGCCGGGGCGGCGCGCATTGGGGCCGAGGGTGAACCCCTGGCACGCTGGGCCACGGTGTTCGTCACGCCCGAGGAGGAACCCGTGCAAGTGGTCGCCGGCCGCGAGGGCGCCGAAGTGCTCGTCCTCCAGTTTTCGCAATGAAAGCGCTGTTTGCGCTGGCGCTCTACGGGTTCTGTGCCTTTGCGCAGGCACAGGGCTTTCCCAGCAAGCCGCTGCGCCTCATCGTGCCTTTCCCGCCGGGTGGCGTCACCGACATCAGCTCGCGCGTGGTCGCGCAGAAGCTCTCGGCCGAGCTCGGCCAGGCCGTCGTGGTGGAAAACCGCGCCGGCGCGAGCGGCGTGATCGGCGCCGAGGCCGGCGCCAAGGCGGCAGCCGACGGCTATACGCTGACGATGGGCAACATCAGCACGCTGGCGATCAACGCGGTCACCTTCGCGAAACTTCCCTATGACCCGTTGGCGAGTTTCGCGCCGATCTCGATGGTGGCAATCCAGCCGCTCGTGATTGCGGTGCACCCTTCCGTGCCGGCGCAGTCGCTGGCCGAGCTGGTCGCGCTCGCCAAGGCGCAACCCGGCAAACTCAATTTCGGCACCGCGGGCAGCTCGATCTATCTCGCGGTCGAATTCTTCAACACCGCGGCCGGCATCAAGATGAACCACGTGCCCTACAAAGGCAGCTCACCCGCGATCACGGACCTCGTCGGCGGGCAGTTGCAGGTCCTGTTCGACCCGTTCTCCTCGCTCTACCCGCAGGTGCGTTCGGGTAAAGCGCGCGGCCTTGCGGTGACGACCCTGAAGCGCTCCGCGCAGGCGCCGAGTCTTCCGACGGTCGCCGAACTCGGGTTCCCGGGCTTCGACGTGAGTTCGTGGCAGGGCATCGTCGTCCCGGCCGGGACACCGAAAGACATCATCGAACGTCTTCACCGGGACGTGGTCAAGGTGCTCGCCTCGCAGGAGGTGCGCGACCAGTTCGCGCAGCACAGTGCCGAAGCCTCGCCTTCGACGCCCGAACAGTTCGGCGCCTACATCCGGCAGGAGATTGCGCGCTGGAAGAAAGTGGCGCACGACGCAGGAGTCAAACCCGAGTGAGAAATCCATGAGCCATGACCTCGTCATTCGCGGAGCCACGGTGTACGACGGGCTCGGTTCGCCGGGGCGCGTCGCCGACGTGGCTGTCAAGGACGGCCGCATTGCCGCTATCGAAGAACTGCGCGGCAAGGTCGGCGCCGCGCGCGAATCTTTCGACGCCGGCGGCCTCGCGCTGATGCCGGGTATCGTCGACCTGCACACGCACTACGACGCGCAGGTCACCTGGGATCCGACGATGTCGCCTTCGCCTTCGCTGGGCGTGACCACGGCGGTCATGGGCAATTGCGGGTTCGGCATCGCGCCGTGCCCGGCCGGGCGGCGCGACACGATGGTGAAGAACCTCTCGGTAGTCGAAGGCATGGACCTCGATGCCCTGCAGGCCGGCACGCGCTGGGAATTCCAGTCCTTCGCCGAATACATGGACCTGCTGCGGCGCTCGCACCCCTATGCCAACGTCGGCGTGTTCGCGCAGCACTCGACCATCCGCACCGCCGTGATGGGCGAGGCCGCCTCGACCGAGAAATCGCCGTCGGCCGCCGAACTGGGCCAGATGCAGGACGAGGTGCGCAAGGCGCTCGAGGCCGGCGCAATCGGATTCGCGTCCTCCTTCTCTCCCAATCACAGCGGCCACGGCGGCCTGCCGATGCCCTCGACGATCGCGGGAGACGAAGAAATCCGCGCGCTGGCCGGCATGCTCGGCGAAGCCAAGCGCGGCGTGTTCATGATGGCCACCGGGCCGCGCGCGACGCCCGAATTCATGGAAGACATCGCCGCTGCCACGGGACGCCCGGCGTTCATCTCCACCGTGCTCACGATGTACAACGAAGCGGAGCCCAAACGCGGCCTCACCTATTACGAGAAATGCGCCGCGGCCATTGCCCGCGGTCACGAGGTCTACATCCAGACGAGCTGCCAGCCGCTTTCGTTCGACTTCACGCTCGAAGACCCGTATCTGCTGCTGACCCATTCGGCGTTCGACCGGGTGTCGAAGCGGACTGCCGAAAACCTCGACGAGATCTATCGCGACCCGAAATTCCGCCAGCAGTTCCGCGCCGACCTCGCCAATCCGCGGCCGGGCATCCTGTTCTACGGCAACTGGGCCATGGTCGAGGTCGACGGCCGTCCAGTGACAGCGATTGCCGCGGAGCAAAGCGTGGATCCGCTCGACTGCTTTTTCGATATTGCGCTGGAGAACAACCTCTCGACGCGGTTTGTCGCAAAACTGTTCCAGAACGACGACAAGGGCGTTGCGCCTCTTCTCAAGCACGAGGCCGGCGTGGTGGCCCTGTCGGATGCCGGCGCGCACCTGATCTTCATGTGCGATGCCGGATTCGGGCTGCACTTCCTGCGTCACTGGGTGCGCGAGACCGGTGTGTTTTCGCTGGCCGAGGGCGTGCGCAAGCTGACCAGCGACCCGGCCGCGAAATATCGCATCCCGGACCGCGGACGTATCGAGCCCGGCGCATGGGCCGACCTGCTGCTGTTCGATCCGGCAAAGGTCGGGTTGTCGGGCCTGGTGCGCCTGCACGACCTGCCCGGCGGCGGTTCGCGCATGATCCGCAAGCCCGAAGGCGTGGCCGGTGTGTGGGTTAACGGCGTGCGGGTGTTCGACGGGAAGGATTACGTGAAGCTGGAGAAGGGGCCGGGGCAGGTGCTGGATCGGTTCGCGGCTTGAGGCGGGAAAGGCAAGCGACGGAAAAAGCGACTCTGACACCAATTGTCTTCCCTGCCGATTTTGAACTCCCCGGTCTCATGATTTCGATAAATTCGCGCTTGCGCGTTCGCGCAAGCTGAGAATTTATCGAAATCATGAGATCTTCGAAAAGCAATACCGGTAGAGCCGGTTCTCGAGGGTCGGAGAATAATGTCATGAAAAAATCAATCGCATTCCTGCTCGCCGCGCTCTTCGCTTTCCCCGCGCTCGCGCAAACCTACCCCACCAAACCGATCCGCATGATCCTCGCCTTCCCTCCCGGCGGGCCGACCGACATCAACGCGCGCATCTTCGCGCTCAAGCTCGGCGAGTCGATGAACCAGCAGATCATCGTCGACAACAAGCCCGGTGCCGGCGGGAACATCGCGGCGGCCGAAGCGGCCAAGGCGCCGGCTGACGGCTACACGATCTTCTACAACACGTCGGCGATCACGATCGCGCCTTCGCTGTATTCGAAGCTGAACTACGACTCGCTCAAGGATTTCGCTCCGGTTGGGTTGACGGCGACGGTACCGCTGGTGCTCGTGGTGAATCCGGCGCTGCCGGTGAAGACCGTGCAGGAGTTCGTCGCGTACACCAAGGCGAACCCGACGAAGGTGAACTACGCTTCCTCTGGGTCCGGCACGATCACGCACCTCGCGGGCGCGTTGTTCGCCACGCAGATAGGCCTTGCTATGCAGCACATTCCCTACAAAGGCAGCGCGCCTGCGCTGGTCGACGTCGCCGGAGGCCAGACGCAGATGATGATCGACACGATCAACACGATCCTGCCTTACGCCAAGGACAACCGCCTGCGGCCGCTCGCAATCGCGATCCAGCGGCGCTCGGCAGCATTGCCCGATGTGCCGACGCTCGAGGAGGCGGCCAAGCTGCCGGGTTTCGAGATGAGCGCCTGGCAGGGCATCGTGGTCCCGGCCGCTACGCCAAAAGACGTAGTTGCTCGATTGAATGCCGAGATCAACAAGGCCGTGCAGAACGCCGACCTGCGCCAGCGTCTCGCCACGCAGGGCGCCGAGCCGCTGGGTGGCACGAGCGAGGCCTACGCGGCCTATATCCGTTCCGAACTCGGACGCTGGAGCAAAGTGGTGAAGGACTCGGGCGCGAAGGCGGACTGAAAGGCCTGCCGGGCGTCGGGGCCGGGTTCTGCATTGCTGCCATTTTTATAATCACCACCGCGCCGATACTGGCTCTCCGGTCGAAATACTGCCATTGCCCGCGCCGCTTGGAGAGGTTACCGAAGCAGGGCCAGCAACCTTTCGCCGGCCTGCGCGAGGTTCCCGTCGTTGCGGATTTCGGAGTTCGCGGTTCCCGGCGGAAGCCCGAGCGCCGCGCCGCGCGAAAGCCGGGCCTCGATGTCGGGCGGTTTTTCGCGGCCGCGGGAGGCCAGCCGTGAGCGCAGCGTCTCGGGAGACGCCGTGACCGAAACTACTTGCATCGCGGGGAACGAGGCGAGCGCCTGCGGCAGGTGCTGGCGCGAGCCGCTGACGACGACCGTGCGCCCCTCGCCCAGCCAGTCGACGATTTCACGCCCAATGCCGTAGTCCAAACCGTTGGCGCGCCAGTGCATTGCAAACGCACCGTTGGCGCGCAGGGATTCGAACTCCTCCGGCGTCGCCGCCACGTGGCGCTCGCCGCCGGCCGAAGCATCGCGAGTGATCGTCCGCCTCGCGAAGACGACGTTGGCCGGCGCGCGCGAGCGCGCGTAGTCGATCAGGCTGTCCTTGCCGGACCCCGAAGGCCCGACGACGTAGATGAGGCGTCCTTTCACGGTGGCGCATTCTACGGCGCGTAGAATCGATGCGCCCATGACAGTTTACGTTTACGGATGACAGTTTCCTTGCGGCCGGTTGGCGGTCCCCTGGCCGCGATGGTCGCGCGCCTTTCGCACCAGCGCGCGCGCGCGCTGCTGTCCGCCGCTGGCATCGCGCTGGGCGTGGCGCTCGGTTTTTCCGTGCACCTGGTCAACGGGGCGGCGCTCGACGAGTTCTCGCTTGCGGTGCGCTCGATGGCCGGCGACGCCGACCTCGAAGTGCGCGGCGGCCGCAACGGGTTCGCCGAATCGCTCTATCCCATGCTTGCGCGTGTCCCCGGGGTGGCGGTCGCCAGTCCGATGCTCGATATCGAAGCCGGCCTCGCTGTTCGTGCCGGTGCGGCCGGCTCCGCGCGCCAAAGCGGCGGCGGCCGCAGCACGCTGCGTCTGCTCGGCATCGACGCGCTGCGGGCCGCGCAGGTGCAGCCGGCGCTGTTTGCCGACGATCCGCAGCGCATCTTCGAACTCATGAAGCCCGACACGGTGCTGCTTTCCCGGGCGGCGGCGACCGCATTGCAGCTTGCCGCGGGCGACCGCCTTGTACTCCTCGCCGGGAACGGCACCGTGGAACTCGAAGTCGCGGGCGTGGTGCCGGGGCTGAGAGGCAGCGTCGCGGTGACCGATATCGCGACCGCGCAGTGGCGGTTCGGTCGGCTGGGGACGCTGAACCGGGTCGACCTGCGTTTCGCGCCAGGCGCGAATGGTGCGGCAATGCGCGAAAAGATCACCGCGCTGTTGCCGGCCGGCACGCATGTCGCGGAAGTGGGCGACCTCGAAGAGCAGGGCGCGAACCTGTCGCGCGCCTACCGCGTGAACCTCAACGTGCTGGCGCTGGTTGCGTTGTTCACCGGCGGCTTCCTCGTGTTCTCGGCGCA
This sequence comes from Betaproteobacteria bacterium, assembly GCA_947482825.1. Taxonomy (GTDB): domain Bacteria; phylum Pseudomonadota; class Gammaproteobacteria; order Burkholderiales; family SG8-39; genus SZAS-79. The sequence continues at coordinate 33,299 of CANKMT010000032.1, forward strand.
GGCGCTCGAAGTCACGCGCAGGCGCGCGGAGCACGGCCTGCTGCGCGTGCTTGGACTCACCCGCGGCGGCGTGGTGCGCCTCGTGCTCGCGGAGGTGGCGCTGATCGGCGCCATCGGCAGCGCGGCCGGGCTGGCGCTGGGCTATGCGCTGGCGAGAATCGCCGTGAAAGCGGTGGGCGGCGACCTCGGCGCAGGGATGTTCCGCGGCATGACGCCGGAAATCGCGTTTGCGCCGCTCGCGGCTTTCGCGTTCTTCGCCGCCGGTGTTTCGATCGCGCTCATCGCCGGCTGGTTGCCTGCGCTCGACGCGGCCAGGGCGGCGCCCGCGCGCGCGCTCAAGAGCGGCGACGAGCAGCAGATGTTCGAACGGCTGGTCTCGGCCTGGCCGGGGATCGTGTTGATTGCTACCGGAGCAGGTTTCGCGCAGCTCGGTCCAATCGAAGGCCTCCCGGTATTCGGGTACGCCGCCATAGCTTTGATCCTTGTCGGCGGGATCCTGCTGATGCCCCGCGCGGCCACTGCATGCCTCGCGCTCGCGGGACTGCCGCGCTCGGTGCCACTCGGCCTCGCGCTGGCCCAGTTGCGCGGGGCGCCGGGACAGGCCATGGTGAGCCTGTCTTCGATCGTCGCGAGTTTCGCCCTGATGGTGGCGATGGCGATCATGGTGGCGTCGTTTCGCGAGTCGGTCGACGACTGGCTGAACGCGGTCTTGCCGGCGGATTTCTACCTGCGCACTTCGCACCTTGGCGACACGGTCTTCCTCGACCCCCGGTTCGAATCGGGCGTGCGTGCGCTGCCCGAAGTCGAGCGCGTCGAATTCCTGCGCGCCGATCGCATCACGCTCGATCCGGTGCGGCCGGCCGTGTCGCTGATCGTGCGCGACCTGCCCGGTGGCCCGGGAAAATCCCTGCCGCTGCTCGGCACGCCGCGCGCGCGCGGCGCGGGCGATCCGCCGCCGGTCTGGGTCAGCGAGGCAGTTGCGGCCGTGTATGGGTACGAGGTGGGCCGGACCGTGCTGCTCGACATCGCAGGCGAGCGCAGGGCGTTCGTCGTCGATGCAATCTGGCGCGACTATGCACGCCAGCACGGCGCGATCGTCATCGACCGCGCCGACTTCGTGCGCCTGACCGGCGACACTCGCGTCAATGACGCGTCGCTCTGGCTGAAGGCGGGGGTGTGCGAGGCGCGCCTTGAAGCCGTGCTGCGTGCGCTGCCGGGCGGCGCGGTGCCCGACATGGCCGGCCCCGGCGAGATTCGCAAAGTCTCGCTGCAGGTGTTCGACCGCAGCTTCGCGGTTACCTACGCGCTGGAGGCGGTGGCCGTGCTGGTCGGGTTGTTCGGCCTGTCCTCCAGCCTCGGCGCCATCGTGCTCGCGAGGAAGCGCGAATTCGGGATGCTGCGGCATATCGGCATGACGCGCGGCCAGATCGGCGCGATGCTGGCGTTCGAAGGCGGCCTGCTCGCGTCGTTCGGGGCGGCGGCTGGCCTTGCGGTCGGCGGGGTGATCGGCTTCATATTGATCCGCGTGGTGAACCGGCAGTCGTTCAACTGGGGCATGGAGCTTCACCCGCCCTATGGATTGCTTGCGGTGTTGACGCTGGTGTTGGTTGCGCTGGCGGCGATTACGGCGTTTTGGTCGGGGCGCGAGGCGATGGGGATGGGGCCGGTGAGGGCGGTGAAGGAGGATTGGTGAGGCGGACTGTGAGATGAGGCGTCGCGCATTCATTGTCGGGTTGGGAGCGATCGCTTTGCGCCCCGCCGGTTGGGCCTTTCGAGGATCTCCCTTGTTTGCGAATTTTTCCGCTTGCGCGAATGCGCAAGCACAAAATTCGCAAACAAGGGAGACTGGGGGTCGCGATTAGGGCAGCGTTGTCTATCCTCGCGTAGCGCCTCGTACTCTTGTCTTCCCCCGCGACCACGGCTCGCACCCCGACTTCCGCACCGAATGGTGGTACGTCACCGGCTGGCTGAAAACCGCAAGCAACGAAGACCTGGGTTTCCAGGTGACTTTCTTCCGCACGCGCACTCCTTACGCAAGCGACAACCCGAGCGCCTTCGCGCCGCGCCAGGTGCTGCTCGCGCACGCCGCCCTTGCCGACCCGAAGCTGGGCCGGCTTCGCCACGACCAGCGCGCCGCGCGACCGGCGCTCGAGGTGGCCGGCGCAGCTGAAGCGACCACGCGGGTGTGGATCGACGCGTGGCGGCTGGGACTCGAAGGGCAGGTCTATCGCGCCGTGATCCCGGCGCGCGGCTTCGGCCTGGATCTCTCGTTCGCCGCCCGGTCGGCGCCGTTGCTCCAAGGCGCAAACGGCGTGAGCCGAAAGGGACGCGAGGACTCCGAAGCGAGCTACTACTACAGCCGCCCGGGACTCGCGGTCAGCGGCTCGATCGAGCGCGGGGCCGGCGCCGAAACCGTGACCGGCCGCGCATGGCTGGATCACGAGTGGTCCAGCCAGTACATGGCTTCGGGCGCGGCGGGCTGGGACTGGATTGGCATCAACCTGGACGATGGCGGCGCGCTGATGGCTTTCCGCATGCGGGGCAAGGACGGCGGCGTGCTCTACGCGGGCGGTACGCTCATGCGCGCGGACGGGCAGGCAGAGGCGCTTGCGCCCGGCGATATCGAGTTCTCGGCGCTGCGCCAGTGGCGCTCGCCGCGCACCGGCACGTCGTACCCGGTCGCGATGCGTGTGCGCACGAAGGACTCAACCTGGCGCATCGAGCCGCTGTTCGACGACCAGGAACTCGACTCGCGCTCGAGCACGGCGACGATCTACTGGGAAGGCGCGGTGCGCGTGTTTCGCGAAGGCCGCGGCGCCGGGCTCGCCGGGAAAGGCTACCTTGAACTTACCGGCTATTGGCGGCAGATGCGCCTTTAAATGTCAGTAAGTTCGCCGGAGAGCCAAGCGGGACGCGGACTTTTGATGGAAAATGTCAGTAGAGGAGGAACTGAATGAAGCACATCCTGATCATCGGCGCCGGCGCGATCGGCGCGTACCTCGTGCGCGAACTGCACGCCATGTATCCGCAGGCGAAGATGTCGTGCATCGACCGCGCCGAGTTCGTCGAGGCGGCCAGAAAGCGCTTGCGCGGGATCGCGGGCGACCACGTCGAAGTTTTTGAGAGCGTCGCCGCGGTGCCATCGGGCGTCGAGCTCGCGGTCGAGTGCGGCGGCCATGCGGCGGTCACGCAGCACGGCGAAGCCTGCCTCGATGCCGGGTACGACCTGCTGGTGGCGTCGGTGGGCGCGCTGGCCGACCAGGCGCTGCACGACCGCATCGTCGCCGCGGCAAAAAGGAACGACCGCAAGCTACTGATCCCCGCCGGGGCGGTTGCCGGCATGGACGGGCTCGCCGCCGCGCGCCTCGCCGGCATCGACCGGGTGCGCTACACCTCGCGCAAGCTGCCTTTGGCGTGGAAGGGCACGCACGCCGAGAAGCTCTGCGACCTGGGGGCGGTGACCGTCTCGACCGAATTCCTGAAGACCGACGCCCGACAGGCGGCGACGCTGTTTCCGCAGAACGCCAACGTCGCGGCGACCATCGCGCTGGCGGGGGTGGGCTTCGAGCGCACCGAGGTTTCCCTGAACGCCGACCCTTCGGCCAAGGGCAATACGCACCTGGTCGAAGTCGAGGGGCCGTGCGGGACGATGAGGATCGAGCTCAGCAACAAACCCTTTCCCGACAATCCGAAGACTTCGATGCTGGCGGGCTTGTCGCTATTGAGGGTGATCAGGAACCGCAGCGAGGCGGTACAGGTCTGAGAACAAAAGGAATAAAAGGGGCTAGGTTCGAATTTCGGCGATGCTCGGCGGAATCCTGCGTGGAAGTAAGCGGCCTGCGCGGCTGTTGGCATTTGCTACTGACCGGCATAAAGGAACCAGGGATGGACTTCCGGTGGTAGGCAACCGGAAGGGACATTAGCGTCGCCGAGCTTCAGCGAGCACCTGGTCTCGGGAAACAACGTCATCGGGATTGCGCTCGTGTTCGGCCAGACGTTCGTCAATCGCTGTGCGGTGGGCATCGCCCAACGGCACCGACGCCGGGCCTGAGGCGAGACGTGCCCAGATGATCTCCGCCAACCGGAATCGCTCTTCGGGCGGCAGCTTGAGAATCTCGGCGACGTCGGCATCACTCATGTGTATTGCGTACTGCCCTGTTTACCTGCGCGCTAACGTCTGCCTTCACCGGCACGAGAAAGCAAGCGAAGCGCCGCTTTCGACTGTCCGGTGGAAGGCATGGTTCGGCGCCATTTCGGGATTCCCGTGTCACTGGTGCAATACGGTGTAGGGCTCGCTGAATGTCAAGGAGCGGTTCTTGAGCTCGCCGCCCTCGAGGTTTTCTAGCATCACCTGGAAGATATATCGCTCACTCAACGCGAGAATGCCCGGCGGAATCGTAAAGTCCGTCGCAGTCGCCGGCAGGTCTGCCGAAACAAACAAGACGCTCAAGAATCTTCCGTGCAAACGCTGTCCTCCCCGGACCGCGACGCGGACCCGGTCGATGTTGCGCCTAGCTAGGTCGGGCAGCGTCCAGCTCACGCGCGGCTGCGCGCCCCCTCCCGTCACGCGCACGTTGTTTACCAGGGGAATCTGCCAGGGTTTCGCCAGAGCTGGCGTCAACGCCGGCGTGCTCCTGACTTCGCCCCGCTCAGCGACGATCCGCCACGATGCCGCAGAGGTCTGCTCGAAACGCAGCCATAAGACGTACAGGTCAGGCGCGAGCGGGGTCGAAACCTGCGTGCGGGCGTGATGATCGGTGAGTGTATGCAAACAAGCGAGATCGGTACGCCGCAAGCCGGCCCGCTATCGCCGCTGCTGGCCAACATTCTGCTTGATGATCTGGATCGGGAACTGGAGAAACGGGCAAGCGAACGGCGCTCATGACGGGAGCCAGTGGCAAGGGCTACAGGCGACTGTCGCGAACGCTGGGCACGCAAACCGGGATGACCAACGATTGGTTGCACGCACAGGGTTTGGTCAGTATCCGTGCGCTTTGGCTGACGGCGCAAGGCTACGCTTGAAACTTCTCCTGTGCTCCGCTCTGATGAACCGCCGGGTGCGGACCCGCATGCCCGGTGGTGTGGGGAGGGCCGGCTAAAAGCCGGTCCTTACCCGATTAGATGGCTTATCGGTACACATCTTTTCGATGAGCGACCTTGAAGACGGTAACCTCATGACGCTTGTCGTCAATCTGGTAAACGATTCGATATCGGCCTTGCCTTACGCGGTAACGGTCGACGTATCCGGCGAGCTTCTCCGAACCCTTCGCACGGGGATCGGAGCCGAGCGTTTGAATTCGCTCTATGACTCGCTTGCGATCTGCTTTTGTTCCCAGCGCCTCGATATCTTTTGCGGCCGAGGCCTTAAGAAAGAGCCTATATTCGGCCACGCTTTTTCAGACCTTGGACGAACGTGTCGAAGGAAACGCTTTTGTCCTTCTTTCTATCCGAGAACGCCGCAAGGTCTTCCGCGTCTTCAGCCAGGGTGGCCTTTACCGCGTCGTTGACCATGTCCGAAATAGAGCGATCCAACGCCGCCGCCTTGAGTCGGAGGGCACGATGAACGTCAGATTCGAAGTAGACAGTGGCGCGTTTCTGGGAGTGCATGATCGGAATTGTGGAGTTTTAACGTCCAAACGTCAACACTGCTTCAGCCATCTAACGTTCGCGCCCAACCGCGCGCGACTGCGATGTTTGACCGAGGTGCGTTGCTTAACGCGCGTCGACTTGGGGCGCGCAGTTAGGCATTCCGGATCGGTCCCCGCGGCGCGCTCCCAACGGCAGGCGTCCTTGCACGCTTGCGGGCAGCAATTCGCGGCAGGATCGAGGCGCCCGCCCGGGCACACGAGCGTCTTCTCGAAGCATGGGTCGATCGAGGCGGGCGTCTTTGGCTGGGAGCGGACGCACGACGTGACCAATGACGAGCACCGGGCGACCACCGTCGTCGGCTCATTGGCGTCGTTGGACACCAGCGGAGGCTGGGAAGGCTGCAGCGTCTCCGTCCGTCCATTCGGCTCGACCTTGAAGGCGGTATAGATGGTTGTCGGGCCTGTGGCGCCTGTCAGTTGCGTGCGCCGCCGCGGCACGCAAATGACCGCCGTCTGGAAAGGGTCAATCGTCAAAGTGACGCGCATCAGGGTCTCCTGCGCTCCGGGATCCCGCGCCATGCTGGCGACCACGCCGCGTAGGACCTGCGTCACCACGTTCCGTTGCGTCTCGGGGAGGGACTTGATCGTCTCGTCGGTGGCTTTCGAGCCTTCGTTTTTCGCGCACATCGCGGAGAGCGCGTCGGCGCTGGTGCTGCCGGCGGAGGACTTCGGCTGCCGCAGCACCTCCTGCTTCGCGCCGGCGTTGCCGGTGGCAGCGCTCCCGGCCGCGCCGGGCGGGGTCGCGCACGGCTTGTCCGAGAACGCCGTCCGGCCGTCGGCATCCGTGCACTTGTATATCTGGGCAAGCGCACAGGAGGCATGCGCGAACCCGGCAATCACCCGCAGGGCGCCCCATCCCTGGATCCGGCTGCCCAGCGCGTTTTCGGTGTCTCTCATCCGATTCATCGAGCATTCGCCAGACGTCTAACGTGGAAACCACCGGCGCGCGAGTTGGGGCTGGCAACTTGCGCGATGTCTCAGGCGCGTCCGGTGCGTCGCCGGGTTATGCCGCAATCTCGACGTATTCCACGCGACTTGCCGGTTGTGGAAAGGCAATTCCATCTTCGCGCATGCCGTCCAGATGGAATGCGATCGCTTCGCGGATTTGCAATTCGGTTTCCTCGACAGTGGCACCGGTTGCCACACACCCAGGAAGGTCTGGTACATACGCCGAGTAATTGCTTTCGGCCTTCTCGATCACGATGGCATAGCGCATTTGAGCCTCACTTCTTAAGACCAGACTGCTTCAGGATACTGTTTAGCGTACCGGGCGCCAAGTCGTCGCTTGGCTTTCCGGGAACAGTGACGCGACCGGGCTTCGCAGCATGCTTGAATTGCCGATGGCTACCCCGCGTTTCCGCCAGATACCAGCCATCGTCATTCAGCATTCGCAGTATTTCGCTGACCTTCACCGAACCAGCATATCAAGGACCGGGTTTCGACGCAGCGACATCCGGTCTTGCGGCATAACGTTTTGGTCCGCGGCGGGCCGGCGCAGACATTTGCACTTGCATGGTGCTGGCGGCCTGTCCGCAGCTCTATAGTTAGAGCGAATCACGGGAAATGACGGCTTCAAAACCAATCCGGCCGAAACGATGACTTACGCTTGCCAAGGAAGTGTAACGAGATGAGGGCCGCGCCACAGATCGCGACGGCCTGCGCTGCTGCAAGTAGCATTGAAGGCGACTCGACACCCATCATTGCATCACCTTCTACTCGCGCCGGCAACATCAAACCAATCCCGACAAACATCGGCAACCACAAGAAAACCGTCGACATATGGTGACCCCATCGTAGGCTCCGATAGAGTCCAAAAGTTGCAATCAAGACCAGTGCCGCGACGACGACGGTAAATACAGTGCCTCGCCAAATCTCGTAAATAGACGCTAGAACCTGAACTATTGCTGACGAAGATTATCGTCATGCGGAATTGTCACGGTTCGTTCTCAGAGACTTGATCTGACATCAGCACTCGCTCTCCTCACTGTCGCTTTAACGTCGTGGTCAACGGCAGGCGCGCGCGGTGGTCAATGAGAAAATCATGACCGCTTTCGCCTGTCGGTTGCACCTATAGTTACACGTTGCGATTTCGCGGAAAGACGACCGGTTACATACTTGTGCAGAACGCTGGCAATCAGCGTTTGATATGGGACTCCCTCCTGAAGTGCTTTGACCTGTATGTCGCCAAGATCAATGGAGGACAAACGAATGTTCACCCTGCGATCTTTGATTGCTGTGGCTCTTGCCGCAACTTTCAACTTTTCAAGCTCACTCTTCGTCGATACAGATTTAAGTTTGCCTTTTTCGTAGGCATCTAGTACTTCGCGCTCATAGGCATCAAGTTTCGCCATCTGATTCACCTTTTTCAATTTTTTCCCTCGTTGCCTTTCGGCTGGGGATCACGGTTTTCAGGAAGTAATAGTCGTCTTCCTCTACGTACGGCACCAAGTACGCGTAGTTATCGATTGCAACTACCATGGTGGGTTGTCGAAACGCCGGAACGCAGTCCGTCAATTCGTAACGCATATCGTCATCCTTTCTTCAGTTCATTACGTTATGCGAGTTTCGGCCTTTAAAATTCCTGTTATTCGAACGAATACGGGTTTGCGTTCCGCTGATTTGTAATGCACCCGGTCATCCTTCATTGGGGCTTCAATGCGTTGAGCCTACCGCAGAGTTAAAAATACATGTTATTCGCGGAAGTGGATAATGTTGAATCAGGCAAATGATCCGGGCGGGGCGTTGCCGACTCGTCCGAGGCTGCTGGAGACCGTGATCGAGCCGCTCAAGTCACACCTGGTGCGCGTCAAGGTCGTGCACGAAGCGGATCTTTTGGCAGGTTACGGGGAGGTGGAGATGCCGGACGCCTTCGCGCGGAAGTTCCTGCGCGGCCCGTGAGTTGGGTTGGAAGTTCGTGTTCCCGTCCCGCAAGCTGTCGACCGACCCGCGCACCGGCGTCATACGCCGGCATCACCTTTACGACGACCTGCCGGGGCGCGCGATCAATCAAGCCGCTCGAGAGGCCGGTATCACCAAGCACGTGAGCTCCCACACGCTGAGGCACCACTCATTCGCAACGCACCTGCTCGAAAACGGTTACGACATCCGCACAGTGCAGGAACTGCTGGGGCACGCAAGCGTGGAGACGACGATGATCTACACGCATGTGATGAACAAGGGCGGGCGCGGGGTGCGCAGTCCGCTGGACCGGGTGGAGCAGGCGCGGGCGGCCTATCCGGCGGGTTGAGAACGGTGGGGAGAAGGGGAGGAAAGGGTGGACCGGCCAAGCGTCTCCAGCAGTTCCCGATGGATGTCGCGCGCAACAGTCCATCCTTCGTAGATAAAAGCTGAGTAGAGGTCCACGCAGCAAGCGCCGGCGCGCAGCATCGCGAGCACGTCGGCCGCGGTGCTGATGCCGCCGTTGCCCTTGATCGGGATGCGCCCGCGGGCGATGCGGGCGGCCGCCTCGACGTTGGCAAGCGCGGTCTCGCGGATCATGCGGCCGTGGACGGTCGCCGAGCCGGTGCCCAGGCCCGGTTCAGGGATCTTCCAGCCGCCGCCGATCTTCAGTCCCTCGACCTTGGCCGCGATGCATCGCTCGATCACTTCGGCCATGCGGTCGAGTTCCTTGGTGGTGTCGTTCGGCATGCGCAGGATCACCGGCTTCTTGCGCGCTTCCAGGCGAGGAAGGAGTTCGATCAACACCGGCAGTTCGTTGAACACCTCGCCAGGGCCGAGGACGTTCGGGCACATGAGCGAAAGCTCCAACGCATCGACATAGGGCTCGACCTCGAAGAACACGCACGCGATCTCCTCGGCGCTGAAGCCGCCGATGTTGCCGATCACCGGCACCTTGCGCGCGCCGAACCGGCGCAGGTTTTCGATCGCATAGGCGCGGCCCTTGCTCGGCACGCCCATCGAGTCGCCGAGCGATCCGGTGTCCTCGTAGCGCACGATGCGCGGGAAGGGATTGCCGTAGCGCGGTTCCGGCATGATCGTGCCTACCGTCAGGAACCCGAACCCGAGACACGAGAGCGAAACGAGCAGGTCGCAGTTCTTGTCGAAGCCGGCAGCGAGGCCGACCGGGCCGGGCAGGTCGAGGCCCGCATAGCGGGTGCGCAGGCGCGGGTCGCTGACTTCGAGGCCCTGCAGCGCGCCGAGCGCCTGCCAGGGTGGAGCCCAACCCAAGCCCGAGTGCGCAAGCGAGTGGGCCGTGTCTGCGGAAAGCCCGAACAGCAGCGGGCGAAGGGCGGCGCGATAGAAGGACATGCGCGAGGCCCCGTCAGAGCGATTCGCCGGCCGCCGTATTGCGCGACGAGGTGTGCCAGGGGATCGCGAAACGCTCCGCGACTTCGATCGCCATGAAGAGCACGACGCCGATCAGCGTGAGGCCGACCAGGCCGGCGAAGAGCAGCGGGGTGTCCATGCTGCCATTGGCGGACATGAGGAGGTAACCGAGGCCCGCGTCGCCGCCGACGAATTCACCGACGACCGCGCCGACCACGGCCAGCGTGATCGCGATCTTGAGCCCGCCGAAGATGGAGGGCAGCGCATTCGGCAGGCGGATCTTGAAAAACGTCGCCATGCCGGAGAGGCCCATGGAGCGCGCGAGGTGGATCTTTTCCGGCTCGATCGCCGCCAGCCCGACCACGGTGTTGATCACTATCGGGAAGAAGGCGATCAGGAAAGCGATCAGCACCTTGGGCATCAGGCCGAAGCCGAACCAGACGATGAACAGGGGTGCCACCGCCATCTTGGGCACCGCCTGCGACGAGACCAGCAGCGGATACACCGAGCGCGCAAACGTCGGCCACATGAAGGTCGCCAGCGCGAGAGGGATGCCCACCGCAACGCTCAGCAGGAACCCGAGCACGATCTCGGTCGTCGAGACCCAGCCGTGCTTCAGCAGCAGCGGCAGCTTCTCCTGCGTGACCATCGCTATCTGGCTCGGCGGCGGCAGGATGTACGGGGGCACCTTGAAGATCCGCGTGCCGGCTTCCCAAAGCACGAGGACCGCGATCACCACCAGCACCGGGTAGAGGACGGAGGCGATCCGGGTGCGGCGGTCGCGCTCGGTCTTCGCCTGTTGCACATCGCTTTCGACTTGCTCGATGGAAATGCGCTGGGGCTTGTCGTCGTTCATCGCCATGGGTCAGGGCTCGCTCAGTGTTCCCTGAGTACGCCGCTGGCGAGGAACAGGTCGCGGATCTGGCGCGTGTAGGCGGCAAACTGCGGGGTGTCGCGCATCGCGAGCGTTCGCGGGCGGGGCAGGTCGATGTCGATCACGCTGTCGATGCGCCCGGGCCGCGGGGTCATCACCACCACCTGGTCCGACAGGAACACGGCCTCCGCAATGCTGTGCGTGACGAACAGCACGGTCATCTGCCGGTCGCTCCAGAGTTTCTGCAGATCGAGGGCGATCTGGTCGCGCGTGAGCGCATCGAGCGCGCCGAAAGGCTCGTCCATGAGCAGCTGGTGCGGCTGGTGGACCAGGGCGCGGCAGATCGACACGCGCTGGCGCATGCCGCCGGAAAGCTCGTGCGGGTACTTGTTCTCGAACCCGGCGAGCCCGACCTGCGCGAGCAGCGCGCGTGCAGCGGCTTCCGAGGCGGCGCGGTCCAGGTTCCTGGCTTCCGCCTGAAGCAACACGTTCTGCAACGCGGTGCGCCATTCGAGGAGCACGGGACTCTGGAAGACGATCCCGATGTCTGTGCGCGGCCGGTCGACGCGCTTGCCTTCGGCGATCACGGATCCGCTGGAGGGGCTCGCCAGCCCGGCGGCGATCATCATGAGGGTGCTCTTGCCGCAGCCGCTCGGCCCGAGGATCGACAGGAACTGCCCGCGCTGCGCGGTGAGCGAAACCTGGTCGAGCGCGCGCACCGGGCCGTCGCCGGTCGCGTAGACCTTGGATAAGCTTTCGATGCGCAGCAGCGCTTCGGTGCCCGCGTCCATCGTTACGTCTTCGCCGGGGCCGCGGAAAGCAGTCCGAGTTTCGACCACGCGCCGATGACGTCTTCCGAAGTCACGATCGCCCCGTAGTCGCGATCGAAGCGCTTTAACGCGCCGAGGTGGTCGCTTTCGCTCGCGGCGCCGCAGCAGTCGGCGACGATGGTCACGTAGTAGTCGATGAAGTAGGCGTCGCGCCCGGTGGATTCGACGCAGGTGTCGGTCGCGACGCCCGTGAGCAACAGGCTGCGGATGCCGCGGCTTTTCAGCAGCACGTCGAGCCCCGTGTTGAGAACTGCGCTGTAGCGGTGCTTGATGATCACGGCTTCGCCCGGCTCGGGCCGCACCGAGTAGAAATCCGCGCCCCACGAGCCGGTAAGGCAGCGCGGGATCTCGACCGCACGGCGGCGGTTGCGTTCGCGCATCGGGGCCGAGAGGTGCTCGGGGTCGTAGATCGCCTGCACGAAGATCACGGGCACACCGGCTTCGCGCGCCTTGGCGACCAGTCGCTCGAGGTGCGGCATCGACTTTTGCACCGTCTTCACGTCGGCGCCGATCTGGTCGAAGAAGCCGCCGTCGGCGACGAAATCGTTCTGCACGTCGATCACCAGGAGCGCGGCGTTTTCAGGCGCGGCTTTTTGCTCCAGCGTCGTGAGGAGGCCGCCCTCGCCGTCGGGCGCGCTGATGCCGGGCATCGCGCCGGGCCGCCTACGCCTGGGGCGGGATGTATTCGGCGCCGGAGGGCACGAAGTCGTTCGTATAGAGCTTCTGGGCGTCGAGCGGCGTGGTCACGCCCCCATACAGCTTCAGCACATCGACCGTGGCCGCCCAATCCTTGTCGGACATCCATCCCAACGGCTTGCCCATGGTGTTCGGCGTGAGCCAGGTGTTCCACGACAGTTCGGCTTCGCGCCGCGTGATCCGCACATCGGTCGCGTCGGAATACTTCTTCACGATCGCCGCCATCTCGTCGGGCTGCTTGCGGCCGTACAGGAACCCCTTGATGCTCGCCGCGACAAAGGCGCGGATCAGGGCCGGGTCTTCCTTGAGCAGGTCGTTGTGGACGATGATGCCGTTGCTGACCGAGGTGACGCCGCAGTCCGCGTACCAAAGGATGCGGGCCTTTTTGTTGCCGCGGATCTCCACGCTCGGTACATAGCCTTGCGCATAGCCGGCGATGGCCTGCACCTTGCCGGTAATCAGGGCGGGCGGGCTGCCGGCCGGGTCGACGCTGACGACGTTGATCTTGCTCGCATCGAGGTTGCAGCCTTTCACGAAAGCCGGCCACTGCTGGAACTGGGTCGCGCCGGTGGGGATCGCGACGGTCTTGCCTTCGAGGTCCTTGGCCGTCTTGATGCCGGACTCTTCGAGCACCACCACGGCGGTCGGGTTGCGGCGGTAGATGCTGCCGACCATCGTGATGTTCATGCCTTTGGTGACGCTGTTGCCGAGCACGTAGCCGTCCGAAAAACCGAACTGGGTGTCCTTGTTCGCCGTGAGCTGCGCCGTGGAGCCCGAGCCCTTGCCGGGGCCGACGGTTACGTCGAGGCCGGCCTGTTCGTAGAAGCCTTTCTCGCGCGCGACGATGAAACCGACGTTCGGACCCTGGAACAACCAGTCCAGGCGCATCGAGACCGGCCGCAGCTTGCTCTGGCCGTGGGCCTTGATGAAAGGGATGGCGGACAGGCCCGCCACCGCGCCGGCCGAGCGGAGGAATTTGCGGCGGGAATCGGTTTTCTCGTTCGGCATGATGGAACCTCGTCTATGCGGATGGTTGTTGGATCAGGGCCCAGATCTTCGGGGGAGAGAGCGGCAGCTCGCGCGGCTCGGCCTTGAGCGACGAAAGAGCATTGGCTACAGCATTCGCGATCACGCCGCCGACGGGAACGATACCACCTTCGCCGGCGCCCTTTGTGCCCAGTGGATTGTTCGGCGAGGGCGAATTCTCGAGCACAATTGCGCGGATGTTCGGGAAATCGGTGGCGGTCGGCAGCAGATAGTCGGCCAGCGAACCGGTGAGGAACTGGCCGTGCTCGTCGTATTGCAGGTGCTCCATCATCGTTCCGCCCAGCCCCTGCACCACGGCGCCGACGGCCTGGCCGTTGGTCGTGAGCGGATTGATGATGCGCCCGACGTCCTCGACGGTGACGTACTCGAGCAACTCCACGCGGCCGGTGCGGGGGTCGACAGTCACGTGCGCCGCGGCCGAGCCGTACGCGTAAGTGTGGTGGTGGTTGGCGAAAGTGCCCTCGACCGAGAGGCCGTCTTTCGCGAGGTCGGCCAATGGGATCGTGCGAGCGCCCTGCGAAGCGGCGAGGCCGGCTCCCACGGTGACATCGCTTTCGGCACAGTTGAGGCGGGCCGCCGCGGCCTTGCGGATCGCAGCCTTGAGGTTCTTGGCCGCGTCGAGGATCGCCGAACCGCCCATCACGACGGAACGGGAGTGGAAGGACCCGAAGCCTTCCTTCAAGTACGTGGTCGAGCCGTGATAGAAGCGGATGCGGTCCATCGATACACCGAGCGCGTCCGAGGCGATCTGCACGCTGACGGTCACGAGGCCCTGCCCGATGCTCGTCGAGCCGACGAAAACCGACACGTACCCGTCCGGGTCCACGACCATGCGCGCGTTCTCGCGCGGGCCGGCGGCGCCGCCTTCGATGAAACACCCGATGCCCAGGCCATGGTAACGGCCGTCCGCGTCAGGTTTACCCTGCAGCGGCGCCTTCTCGGCCCATTTGATTTCGGCCAGGCACCGGTCGAGCGTGATGTTGTAGTCGCCGCTGTCGAGTTCCTCCTTCTTTTCCGGAAAGTTCAGCGTGGCGAGCGGGTAGGGCATGTCGGCATCGGTCGGCAGGTTGCGCCGGCGCATTTCCACGCGGTCGATGCCGAGGTCTTTGGCGGCCATGTCGACCAGGCGTTCGCGGAAGAAATCGCCTTCGAAGCGTCCGGGCCCGCGATAGGTGCCGATCGGATTCTTGTTGGTCAGCATCACCGACGAATCGACGTGGATGTTCGCGATCTTGTAAGGCCCGGAGAGGAACTGCGCGACGTTGCGAGGGGGAATCGCCGCGCTGGTGCGCAGGTAGGCGCCCGCATCCACCCACGCGTGGCCGCGCAGGCCGACGATGGTGCCGTCCTTCTCGCAGGCGATCTCGATGTCGATGTCGATCTCACGCGAGTGGTTCGAGGTCAGCAGGTTCTCGCGCCGGTCCTCGATCCATTTGACCGGGCGGTTGAGCTTGCGCGCGACGAAGGGGATCAGGAAATCCTCGCAGTAGAACTCGCCGCGCACGCCGAAGCCGCCGCCGACGTCGGATTCGATGAGGTCCACGCATTCCTCGGGCAGGTCCATGTGGCGGGCGAGGATCCTGCGCCCGGCGAACGGGACCTTGGCCGCGCCCGACACGGTCATCTTGGTGGCCGCGCCGTCCCACACCGCGAGCACGCCGCGGGGCTCCATGCAGACCGCGCTGTGGCGCTGCACGCGAAAGCTTTCCTTGCGCGTGTACGGCGCGCGCGCAAAGGCCGCCGCGGCATCGCCCTTGGCGGCGGTGTAGGTGATCGGGGAGTTGCGGCCCAGGTTCTCGAACAGCAGGATCTCGTTCGTGGCCGAGGCCTTGCGATCCGGCACGACGGGGAGGGATTCGATCTCGACTTCGATCGCTTCGAGCGCGTCTTCGGCGAGCCCCGCCGTATCCGCAACGACGACTGCGAGCGGTTCACCGACGCAGCGCACCTTGCCGTTGGCGATGACCGGCTGCCCGAAAGGTTCGAGTTCGGGCAACGGCGCGAGGCGTAGCGAAACGATCGGCACGCTGCCGCCGCTGTCGCGCGCGATGTCTTCACCGGTGAAGACTCCCCGCACGCCCGGCATGGCCAGCGCCGCTTTGACATTTATGGAGACGATGCGCCCGTGCGCGACCGTGCTGCGCAGGATCGCCGCGTGAAGCAGGCCTTCGGGGTGCAGGTCGTCTACATACTCGCCCTTGCCCCGGAGCAGACGCTGATCCTCGATGCGCTTGACGGGAGTGCCGACGACGCTGGCGACGAAGCCTTCTTCGGCGCCCATCACGTTTTCACCGGCGTCTTGTCTTTGCGATAGGCGTAGCGCGCTGCGTAGACCGCCTCTACGATCGGGATGTAGCCGGTGCACCTGCAGATGTTGCCCGAGAGCACTTCACGGATCCTTTCCTTGTCGGCGTCGGGTTCTTCGCTGAGCAGCGCATGGGCGGTGGTCAGCATGCCCGGCGTGCAGAAGCCGCACTGCAGGGCGTGATGCTTGTGGAACTCGGCCTGCAGCGGGGAAAGGGTGTCCGGATTGGAGAGTCCTTCAACCGTGGTGATCTTGGCGCCTTCGGCCTGGACGGCGAGCATCAGGCACGAGCGGACGGCCGCGCCGTCGACTATGACCGTGCAGGCGCCGCAGACGCCGTGCTCGCAGCCTACGTGGGTGCCGGTCTGCAGGAGATGGTGGCGGATGCAGTCGGCGAGCGTGGTGCGCGCCGGCACTTTCGCCTCGACCGGTTGGCCGTTGAGTTCGAATCGGGTGGACAGGGTGGCGGACATGAGCGGGTTCTTCGTGTGGGTTACGACGAAGCGCGCTGCAGCGCGCGCTCGAGGAGGGTGCCGGCCAGAGACCGTCGATACGCGGCGCTCGCGTGCAGGTCGCCGGGCGGGTCGAGCGATTCGGTGGCGGCCTTTGCGGCGGACAGGATCGCAGCGGCATCGACCGCTTTGCCATTGAGGGCGGCCTCCGCTTTTGCCAGCCTCTGGGGCCGTGTGCAGGCGCCTATCACGCCGATGTGCGTGTTGGTCGCTCGTCCGCCGGAATCCAGGTCGTACCAGGCGGCGATGCCGGCGAGCGCGAAGTCCCCGCGACGCATCGCGAACTCCTCGAACGCCCAGCGGCGCGCAGTCGGCCAGGCCGGGAACCGCACCTCGACAATCAGTTCGTCATCGGCCAGGACGGTGGACAGCGCGCCGGTAAAGAAATCCGCGGCGGCGACGGTGCGCCTGCCGGTAGAGCCGGCAATCACGAGTTGTGCGTCGCAGGCGACCGCGATGCCGGGCATCTCAGCGGCCGGATCGGCATGAGCGAGGCTGCCGCCGACCGTGCCGCGATTGCGGATCTGGTAATGCGCGGTATGTGAGATCGCCGCAGGCAGCAGCGGAAACGCGGTGCGCAGGCGGGCATCGTCGAGGATGTCGCGCCAGCGGACTCGCGCACCGATCTTGACGCCTTGCGCGTCGATGTCGATCCGGTCGAGTCCAGGGATCTTGCGCAGGTCCACGAGCAGGCTGGGCGAGGCGAGCCTGAACGCGAGCACCGGCATCAGGCTCTGGCCGCCGGAAAGCGCCTTCGCGGTGCCGCCTGAGGCAGCAAGCAGCGCGATGGCCTCGTCGAGCGTGGCCGGCGCCGCATATTCGAATGGGGGCAGTTTCATGCCTCGATTCTCCATCAGGACCCCACTGCAACGCACCCTGTTTCGCATCCCGTATTCGAAATCGGAATCGGCTCGTGCCCCAGCCGGCGCCGGGCATTGCGCAGGTGATACGATTTGAAGGAGCCCGGCGCCGCGGGCCGGAAACCAAAAAGGATCGTGATGCGTCTTCTTGTGGCCCTGCTGTTGGCTTTGTCGTTCGTGCCTGCCCATGGGCAGGGGTTTCCCTCCAAGCCGATCAAACTGGTTGCGCCTTTTCCTCCCGGCGGGGAGATCGACCTGGTGGCGCGCGGCGTTGGCCAGAAGCTGTCCGAGCACCTCGGCCAACCGGTGGTGGTCGAAAACGTCGCGGGAGCGGCCGGGGCCATTGGTTCCGAGCGCGTGGCAAAGGCTGCGCCCGACGGCTACACGCTGCTGCTGGGCGCGACGACCACGCATGGGATCAACCCGGCGCTGAACCCGAAGCTGCCCTACGATGCGGTGAAGGACTTCACGCCGATCTCGCTGGTGACGACGATCCCGCACGTGTTCGTCGTGAATCCGTCTCTGCCGGCCAATACGCTTGCCGAGTTCGTGCAACTGGCCAGGGCGAAACCGGGGATGACCTACGGTTCGGCCGGCAACGGCTCGCCGCATCACCTGGCGGGCGCGCTGTTTTCGAGTCTGGCCGGGTTCAGCGCGACCCACGTGCCGTACAAGGGCGTGGGGCCGTCGATCGTGGACCTCGTCAGCGGCCAGATCAATTTCATGTCGGCCGGCGCCACCGCGGCGGACCCTCATATCAAGGCGGGCAAGTTGCGCGCGCTGGCGCTCGCGGCGCCGGCGCGGCTGCCAGGCCTTGACGTGCCGACTTTCGCCGAGCAAGGCTACAAGGGCTTCGAAGTGATGGCCTGGTACGCGGTGTTCGCGCCGGCCGGATTGGCGCTCGACCTCACCAACCGCCTCAGTGCCGAAGTGGCCAAGGCCACCAATTCGCCGGATTTCCGCGAACGGCTGAAGTCGCTGGGCGCCACGCCGGTGGGCAGCAGCTCGCAGGAACTGGCCGTCCATGTGAGGAACGAAATCGATCGCTGGACGCGCGCAGGCAAGGCGGCCAACTTCAAGATGGAGCAGTAGCCACCCGATGTCGAACCCTTTCATCCTCGGCGGCGCGATGCTGCCGCACGCGCCGCAGTTCTTCACCCAGCCCGAGACCGAAGACAAGGCGACTATCGCCAGTGTGCAGGCGGTCGCGAAAAAGATCGGCGAAGGCCTCAAGGCGCTCGAGCCCGACGTGTGGATCTGCATCGGCAACGACCACGCGCAGCAGTTTTTCGCCAACGTGGCCCCGCCGTTCACGCTGCATGTCGGCGGGGTGGGGCGCGGCCAGTTTGCCGGGCGCGAGTTCAAGTTCAACATCGCGAGCGAAGTCTCCTTCGCGCTGGTCAAGGACTTCTATCGCGCGGGCTTCGACCCGGCGTTCACCAGCACGGCCGAGATCGACTATGCGCTCGGCATCCCGATGACCCATTTGGGCATCGGCGACGCACCGGTGCTGCCGATTTACGTGAACGCCTACCTGCCGCCGCAGCCCACGATGGAGCGCTGCTACGCGTTCGGGCAGGCGCTGGCGAGGGGCCTCGCGTCGATCGGCGTTCGCGCGGTGATCGTGGCAAGCGGCGGCATGTCGCATTTTCCGGGCACCGACAACTACAGCAACCCGGCGCTCGCGTTCGACAAGTCGGTGCTTGAACCGATGAAGCAAGGCCGGCTCAAGACGCTGCTCGGCTACAACGAGAAGACACTGGACGAAACCGGCAATATCGAGCTGCGCTGCTGGGGCGTCGCGGCCGGGGCGCTCGGCGAAAGAAAGCCCGACATCGTCCAGCTCGACCCGAGCTGGCACCACAACTACGCCTCTCTAGGCTGGTATTCGCAGGCATCGTATGACGATGCGGTTCCGCACTACCCGCAGATCGCACCGGAACTCCAGGCTTTGACGAGCGCACTGTTCAACATGGCCAACGACAAGGCTTCCCGCGATGCGCATTTCTCGGATCCCGGCGCCTATGCCGATAAGTACCACCTCGAAGGCGCGCACCGCAAGCTGTTGGTCGACTTCGATGCGCCCGGTATCGTCGCCGCAGGCGTGCATCCGTTGCTGATCTTCCTGGTGCGCATGCACGTGGAGCGCGAAAGGGGACTCAAGCCCGGCGGACAGAAGCCATGAGCCTCGAGCTCGAAGCGTGGATCGGCGGGCA
>CANKMT010000033.1 GCA_947482825.1 Betaproteobacteria bacterium
AAGGACATGCTCTCGGGCCATCTCTGCCGCTGCACCGGTTACTACCCGATCGTTGCAGCCATCCTCGACGCGGCCATCGAACTTCGCGCCGCCTCCCCAATTCAAAAGGAGAAACCATGACCAAGTACGCCCAGGCCCGCGGCGAGCTGCTCGCCGAACTCGACGGAATGCGCTTGGAGGTTGATGCCGCGAAGAAGGTCGCGACGCTGACCCTCGACCGCCCGCCGCTCAATATCGTTTCCTACAAGGCGCGTTCGCAGATCGGCGCGCTGTTCGAGGAGTTCGGGCGCGACCCGGACGTCGGCGTGGTCGTCGTGCGCGGCGCCAACGGCGTGTACACCTCGGGCGGCGACGTGCGCGGCTTCTTCAAGGTGCCGCGCGACGGCATGTCCCACCTCGCCTGGAACATCGGCGCGCCGGAGCGCTGCCCCAAGCCGGTGATCTGCGCGATGGAGAAATACGCCTTCGGCGTCGGCTGGGAATTGGCCCTTGCCTGCGACTTTCGCATCGCGACCAAGGACACGCTCGTCGCATTGCCCGAAATCACGATCGGTCAGATGCCGGGCTCCGGCGGCAGCCAGCGCGTATTGCGCATGGTCGGCATGACGCGCGCCAAGGACATGGTGCTTATGGGCCGCCGCCTGCCGGCGGCCGAGGCGCACTCGTGGGGCCTGATCACCGAGGTGGTGGAGGACTCCGCGGCTCTTGACAAGACGATCGCCAGCTACTGCGCGAAGCTCAATGCGCTTTCGCCGCTCGCGCTCTCGTCGCTCAAGCGCGTGCTGAACCAGGGCGAGGACTGCAGTTTGGAGGCGAGCTTCGACCTCGAAGGCCACGCCTACGAAAAGCTGCGCGATTCGCACGACTACAAGGAGGGCGCGGAAGCGTTTTTCGAGAAGAGGAAGCCCAAGTACACTGGAAACTGAACGCGGAGAAGCGCCATGCTCGATCTAGGACGCACATTCCTGCAAAGCGTCGAGCGCCGGCCCGGGCGCCTCGCGCTGGTCGATGGCGAAATCAGGCTGACCTACGCGCAGTGGTACGACCGCATCCGCAGGGTCGCAGGCGGCCTTTCCGCGCTCGGCCTCAAGCGCGGCGACCACCTCGCGGTGATCCTCCAGAACCGCTGGGAAATGGCAACGCTGCACTGGGCCTGCCAACTCCTTGGCGTGATCGTCACGCCGGTCAACTGGCGCGCCAAAGGTGACGAGCTCGAATATTGCGTTCGCGACGCCGAGGCGCGCGCGATTGCATTCGAAGCGATCAGCGCAGAAGCGGTTCGCGAGGCGAGCGCCTGCGCTGCGATTCCACGCGTCGCGATCCGGCAGGCGGCCGGGGGCACACACCAATTCGAAGACCTTCTCGCGGCTGCGCCCCCCGAAGAACCCTTTCGCGCGGGTGGCGAAGACATCTCTCTCATGCTCTACACGTCGGGCACGACCGGTAAGCCGAAAGGTGTGCCGAGGCGCCATCGCGCCGAGCGCGCCGCCGCGGTTGCACAGGTCGCCCAATACAGCTACGCAGTGGGCGAAGTCACGCTGGGCGTCATGCCGATGTACCACACCATGGGCGTAAGGTCGCTCCTGTCGATGGCGATCGTCGACGGCACCATCGTCTGCCTGCCGCGCTTCGACGCGGGCGACGCGCTGCGCCTGATCCAGGCCGAGAAGGTGACCAACCTCTTTCTCGTGCCCACGCTCTATCACGACCTGCTCGCACACCCGGCGTTTGCGTCGGCCGACATCTCATCGGTGACCAAGATCGGGTTTGCCGGGGCGCCGATGAACGACTCGCTGCTGCAAAGGCTCGACGAAGCGTTCAAGCCGGAGTCGTTCGTCAATCACTACGGGTCCTCCGAGATCTACACCTTCACCATCGACCGCAAAGCACCGGCCAAGCCTGGCAGCGCCGGGCGGGCCGGTTTCAACGCACGGATCCGAGTGGTGAAGCTCGACGCCGCGGAGGGCCGCAGCGGCGCCGAAACGCTTGCAGCGCCAGGCGAGGAGGGCCAGATCATTGCCGACCTGGCCGGCGAGGAAGCCTTCGAAGGCTACTGGAAGCGTCCGGACGCCGACGCCAAAGCCCTGCGCGAGGGCTGGTACTTCACCGGCGACACCGGGTATTTCGATCGCGACGGGGACCTTTTCGTCACCGGCCGCGTCGATGACATGATCATTTCGGGCGGCGAAAACATCTCGCCGGTGGACATCGAATCGGTGTTGTCCCTGCATCCGGCGGTCGACGAAGTGGCGGTCGCGGGCCTCCCCGACGAGCGCTGGGGCCAGAAGGTGGTCGCGTTCATCAAGGCACGCGGGCCGGTCGATGCCGGGGCGCTGGACGCGCACTGCCGGGAATCGACCCTGCCGAACTACAAGCGCCCGCGGGAATACGTCTTCGTCCAGGCGGTGCCCAAATCCCCGGTCGGCAAAATCCTGCGGCGCAAGCTCGTCGCAGGGGAGTATGAAAAAGCTTGAGGCCATGCTGTCAACCGTGGAGCCCGGGGCGCGTTAGTGGACGTGGATCCGCTTTGGATCGACCCATCCATGTCTCCAGGAGGACATCAATGACCAAGCAAAAACTCATCGCCGCCCTGATCGCTTCGGCCTTCAGCGCCTCCGTGTTCGCCCAGGCCGCGGCCCCGGCCACGCCGTCAACCCCGACCCCGTCGACGCAGGCCAAGTCGGCCAAGTCGGCCGACTCGAAGCCGGCCGAAGCCAAGCCGGCCAAAAAAGCCGCCAAGAAAAAGGCCGCCAAGAAAAAGGCCGCCAAAAAGGCCTAGCAAGGAAAAGATCGCCTCCGGCCCTTTACGGCCGGACCGCAGGGCCCGCCCGGGGAGACTCCGGCGGGCCTTTGTTTTTGATGCGAATTTGTGGGCGGACGCGTCGGCGCGCGAGGATTGCGGCGCTCGCGCGGGAGCCCGCCGGGCGATAATCCAGCTCTCGCACCGGCCGATCCCCATGAGACCTAGTTTCGCCCGCCTTGCCCCTTTGCTGACTGCGTTCGCGCTGGCGCTGTACTCCCAGGCCGTGCCGGCGCAGGGCGACACGGTCACCACGCCGCCATTCGTCACCACACCGCCCGAGGTCGTGGACCGGATGCTGGCCCTCGCCGGCACGTTGCCTTCGGACTACGTAGTCGACCTCGGTTCGGGCGACGGGCGCATCGTCATTGCGGCGGCGAAGAAGTTCGGCGCGCGCGGCCTCGGCCTCGAACTCGATCCGAAACTGGTCGCCGAAAGCCGCGTCAACGCGAGCGCCGCAGGTGTCGCCGACAAGGCGCAGTTCGCCGTGCAGGACGTGCTGCGCGCCGATTTTTCGAAGGCCACCGTCGTCACCGCCTATCTCTTGCCCTGGCTCATGGCGCAGCTTTCGCCGATCTTCCTCGATAGCCTCAGGCCGGGCGCGCGGATTGTCACGCACGCCTTCGTGTTTCCGAGCTGGAGGCCCGACCGCGTGGAGAAGGTGCGGCTCGCCGTGCCGCACCCTTCGCAGGGCGACGAGAGCACGATCTACCTGTGGGTCGTCCCGGCCAATTCGCGCGGGTTCTGGCAGGCTGCTTCGCCGGAGGGCAAGTGGTCGCTGCGCATCGACCAGAATTTCCAGGAGGTCGACGTGGAGGCGACGCTCGCCGGCGCTCCGCTGAAGATCGCAAACGCAAGGCTCGAAGGCGACCGCCTCTCCCTTTCAGGTACGCTGCGCGGCGCGCCGTTCGCATTCCGCGGGCGCGTCGAGGGCTCCCGCATCGCAGGCGAAGCCGAACTCGGCGCCGACAAACGAATCACTCCCTTGGTGTTCACCAAATGAAAGTCGCTGACGCCCTATGAAAGTCGCTGACGCTCTGGCCGCCACCCTCAAGGCCTACGGGGCCCGCTGGGCCTTCGGGATCCCGGGCAACGATGTGCTCGAAACCGTGCGCGCCTGCGAAGAGGCCGGCATCGGGTTTGTGCTGGGAAAGAGCGAGCCCTCGTGCGCGTTCATGGCCGATGCGGTCTACCAGCTCACCGGAAAGCCCGCGGTGCTGATCCCGGCGCTCGGGCCGGGAATCTCGAACGCAATGTCCGGCATTGCCGGCGCAATGCAGGAGCGCTCGGCGATCGCGGTGCTTTGCGGCGAGATGGCTTCCAACCGGATGGGCATCTACAACCACCAGGTGTTCGATCACGTTGCGCTCGCCCGCCCGGTGACCAAGTACGCCGAAAACCTCAATCCCAAGCGCGCCGCGCAGCAGATGGCCAAGGCGCTCGACATCGCGCTCGCCTATCCCGCGGGCCCGGTGTTCCTCAACGTGCCCTCGGACTACAACCGCGAAGAGGCTTCGGCAGAAGAGGCGAAGGCGCCGGCCCAGCGGGCGGTCACCCTGCTAGATGCGGCCTCCGTGACACGGCTGCGCACGAAACTTGCAGCGGCCAGGCGGCCGGTGGTGCTCGCCGGGCGCGGCGCCCTCATCGGTGAGGCGCCGGCCGCCTTCGCGAAATTCGTCGAGGCCTGGAAGCTGCCGTTCTTCACCACCTACAAGGCCAAGGGCATCGTCAACGAGTCCCATCCGCTGTGCCTGGGCAGTGTCGGGCTTTCGCCCGTTGTGGACACCGAAAACCTCGCGTTCATCAAGGAGGCCGACTGCATCGTCCTCGTCGGCTTCGACCCGATCGAGTTGCGCGACGCCTGGCTCGATGCGTGGCCGCAGTCGCTCTCTGTCATCAGCATCGACTGGGCCGCGCTCAACCACCGCATCTTCCCGGTCGGCGAAGAGGCGCTTGGCGACGTGCCTGCGATCCTCGAGCAGCTCATGCCCGGGTCCGCGGCGTCGAATGAATGGAAGGTCGGCCGGCTCGACGGCCTGCGCGCAAAAGTCGCGCACATCGTGCGTCCGCGATCCCCGGCCAAGGGCATCAGCCCGGCCGCACTCTTCCATGCGGTGAGCGCGCAAGCCAAGGACGACTGGATCATGACCGTCGATGTCGGCGCGCATCGCATCCTCGCCAACCATGTCCTCCAGTGCCGCGTGCCCGGCCAGCTCATGCAATCGAACGGCCTGGGCTGCATGGGCTACGCGGTGCCGGCGGCGATTGCGGCGCAACTCGTCCATCCGGAGCGCCCGGTGGTCGCGATGCTGGGCGACGGGTGCATGCTGATGACGCAGGGCGAGTTGGCGCTTGCGGCCGAGCGCGAGTTGCCGATCGTGGTCGTGGTCCTGAACGATGCGGCGCTTGCGCTGATCAAGCTCAAGCAGTCCAAGATGAACATGTCGCCGCGCGCGACCGACTTCAAGTCGCCGGATTTCGCGAAGATCGCCGAGGGCTTCGGCGCCAAAGGCGTGCGCGTCGACACGATCGAAGCGTTCGGCAAGGCGCTCGCGGAAGCGGTTGCGTCGCGCCGCTTCACGCTCATCGACGCGCAGGTGGACCCCGCCGAGTACTGGGAACAGATGTAATGCGGCCGGCCGCGGTTGTGAGGGCGGCGCGATTCGCCGCGGGACTCGCGGCGGCGCTGTCGATGCCCGCTCTGGCGCTGCCCGCAGGCGACCATGCGATCACGCTCCGGGACCGGGCTTACATCATTCACGTCCCCGCCAAGCTCGAGGCGAAGCCAGCCTTGGTGCTCAACTTCCATGGCGGCGGAGGCAATGCGCCGGCCCAGCAAAAGTACTCGCGCATGGATGAACTCGCTGATCGCGAGGGGTTCCTGGTGGTGTATCCCGAAGGCACCGGCCCGTTCGAAGGCCGGCTGCAGACCTGGAACGCCGGCGGATGCTGCGGCAGCGCGGTGCGCGACAACGTGGATGACGTCGGATTCGTGCGGCGACTGCTCGATGATCTCGCACGCCGGCAGGCCTACGATCCGGCTCGCGTCTATGCCACGGGCCTCTCCAACGGCGCGATGATGGCCTACCGGCTCGGCGCGGAAATGTCCGATCGGATAGCGGCGATCGCGCCGGTGGCCGGCGCAATCGCGGTCGAGCATTTCCCGACTGCGAGATCGGTGCCGGTCATGCATGTCCACAGCGTGGATGACCCGCGTGCGCCGATCGCAGGCGGCCTCGGGCCGCCTTTCCCGATGACCAGCACGCGGGTGATGCACCTCGCGGTGGACACGGCGCTCGGCGAGTGGGCCAAGGCGAACGGCTGCGAGTCGCCGATGGAGCAGCGCGAGCGCAAGGAGTGGCAGGGCCACACCGCCACGCTGTTTGCGTATCCCAAATGCCGCGCGGAAGTCCTCCTGTGGAAGCTCACCGGCGCCGG
Source organism: Betaproteobacteria bacterium (assembly GCA_947482825.1). GTDB lineage: Bacteria > Pseudomonadota > Gammaproteobacteria > Burkholderiales > SG8-39 > SZAS-79. The sequence continues at coordinate 6,239 of CANKMT010000033.1, forward strand.
GCACGTGTGGCCCGGCGGGGAACCCGACTATTTCCCCAAGCTGCTCGGGCCCGGCACAGCGGTGATCGACGCGAACCAGGAGATGTGGCGCTTCTTCGCGCGCCACCGGTTGCCACAGAACTAGCCTGCGGCGCCCGTGACGATCGCGCGCTTGCCCTCGAGCCGCATGCTCATGTGCGCAGGAACCCGCCGTCCACGGCGATCGTCTCGCCGGTGATGAAATCGGACCAGTCCGAGGCGAGGTAGACGGCGGTGCGCGCGACGTCGTCCTCCGCGGCCAAGCGCCCCATCGGAATGCGCGCGACGATGCGCTGGCGCGCTTCGTCGGTGAGCAGCTTGTTCACCATGTCGGTTGCCACCACCGCAGGCGCGATCGCGTTCACGCGGATGCCGAACGGGCCCAGTTCGCGCCCCAGGCCCTTGGTCATCGCCACCACCCCGGCCTTGGTGGTGCCGTACCAGACGTTGCCGAACGCGCCGCCGCCGCGGTCATAAGACACGGAGGCGATGTTGACGATCGCGCCGCGTCCGCGCCGGCGCATCGCCGGCACCGCGGCCTGCACGCAGTTGTAGACCCCGGTGAGGTTCACCGCGACCAGCTTGTCCCACGCCTCGGGGCCGGTGGCGTCATAGGGCCCGTTGGCGAGCAGTCCGGCGTTGTTAACGAGGATGTCGAGTCCGCCGGCCTCGCGCTCGATGCGCTCCATCGCCCGGCCGATCGATGCGCGGTCGGCCACGTCCATCACCAGTGGCGCGGACGGGTCGACATCGCTCGCATACACCCTCGCGCCGTGCTCTGCGAACCGCGCGGCGATCTTCGCCCCAAGACCCCGCCCCGCGCCCGTGACGAGCACGACGCGGCCGCCGAAGTCGGCGTGCATGTTCATGCGGAAAACGAAAGGTCGACGCCCGCGAAACGGATGCGCGCCCGCGCGATGTCGCGCCGCGAGGCGAGATGCCGCACCAGCTCCTCCATCGGCGTGGTGCGGAAGCGGCAGTCCGGAATCGGGTCGCGCAGCTGGGCGACCATGGCGTCGTCGTAGAACGCGTGCAGCAGGAGTTGCTCGTCGCTCGCCGCGGCCCCGAGGCGAGCGCGCAGGCGCGGCAGCCACGGTTCCACGTGCTCCGCTGCGCGGCCGGCGACCCGCTCGGCGTCGCGGATCGCCGCGCGCTCGAGGAACTCCGGCGCCATCGGCGCGGCGACGCGGCCGTAGCCCCCGGCAGCGTAGCGGCGCACCTCGTCGGGCACCGTGCGATAGCGCTCGCCCTGCACGACATTCAGCACCGCCTGCGTGATGATGTACTGCGCGAACGGGCTGACGAGGATCGGATAACCGAGGTCGCGGCGCACGCGCGCCGCCTCCTCCATGATCTCCTGCAGCCGGTGCCCGATGCCCATGCCCTCGAGCTGGCTGCGCAGGTTGGAGATCATGCCGCCGGGGATCTGGTGCTCGTACAGTGCCGGATCGTATTGCGCGACCTTCCCTCGCGGCTTTCCTTCCGATGCGCAGAGCCAGTCGAAGTAGGCCGAGGCTTCGCCCATCGCCTGGTCGTCCAGCGCAACATCGAGGCCCAGGCGGCGCGCCCGCGCCACGATCTCTTGCGTCGAGGGCAGGCTTGCGCCGTTGCCCAGCGGATCCAGCGCGGTATAGGCGTACTCGAAACCGGCCTTCATCGCCTCCGTGTATACCTCGGGCGCGAGTCCGGACTGGCAGTGCGAATGCAGCTGCAGCGGCACGCCGCCGCCGGCCGCCATCACGGCCGGGAACAGCGTGCGCCCGCGCTCCGGGGTCAGCAGGCCGGAAGGGTCCTTGATGCAGAGGTAGTCGGCGCCCATCCCGACCAGCTCGCGCGCGCGGGCGGCGTAGTACGCGTCGTCGTGCACCGGGCTGAGCGTGTAGGTCATCCACGCCGAGATCCGCATTCCGGCCTCGCGGCCGGCGCGGAACGACGATTCGAGGTTACGGTTGTCGTTCAGTGCATCGTAGATGGTGAAAACCTTGATGCCGAGCCGGGCCAGCACATGCGCGTTCAGCTCGACCACGTCGTCCGGAAAGAGCTCGAACGTATAGAGGCTTTGGCCGCGCGTCAGCGCGTCGCACGGGGTCTCCAGGCGCTCGCAGAGCATCTGCACGCGGCGCCACGGATTCTCGTGCAGGAAGCGCACGGCGACGTCGAAGACCGCGCCGCCGAGGATGTTGACGATGTCGAAGCCGGCGCGGTCGATGGTGGCAAGGACCGGCGCCATCATCTCAGCGGTCATGCGCGTCGACCACAGGCACTGGTGCGCGTCGCGCAGCGTCACGTCGACGAAGCGCATGCGGCGCGGCTTGCCGCGGGAACCCTTCATGAGCCGGGACGCACCGCGACGAGTGGCTGGCCTTCGACCAACGCGGCGCCGTCGGCCGCCAGTACGTGGGTGACGGTGCCGGCGCACCCCGCCGGCACGGAACTGAACAGCTTCATGACTTCTACCAGCCCCACGATGGTATCGGCTTCGACGCGGGAACCGGGCTCGACGAATGGCGGCGCGCCCGGCTTCGGCGAGCGATAGAACACGCCCATCGACGGCGCACGCACCAGCTCGAGGCCTGGCGGAAGAGACGCGAGCTCGGTCGTGGGCGGAACGGCAGCGGCGAGCGCTGCGACGGCGGGGGCTGTCGGGACAGACGCCGCCGGCACTGACGCGACGGGTAGCGCGGCGGCGGCCACCGGTGCCTGCGAGCCTGTCGTGCGCTTTACCTCGATCTCGATGTCGCCCGCCTTCAGCCGGAATTCGCTGAAGCGGTCGGTGGCGCGCAAAACATCGACGATGCGGACGAGGTCCGCGTACGTAGGCTGGCCAGTCGCCGCGCGCGGAGCCGGACGCTGGCGGCTCGACCGGGCGACTTTCTTGGGTTGCTTGGGCATCAGAAGCCTGATGATGCCTTTGCGCGGGAGCTCACGGCAACCGGATTCGCGAACCGGATTCGCGAACGAACGCGAAGAGGCGCGTTGTTCCGGCGGACGATCCTCAAGGCAAGAAGCGCCCTGTTCCAATGCTCAGACGGGCCTCGGCGGCCATTCGGGCTCGTGATACCCGAGCGGTACCGGCGGGCGGTCCCAGCGGCCGGGCGTTTCGGACATTTGCACAGTGGGTTTCAGGTGGCGGATGCGTCCGTCGGGCGCATCGACCTCGGTGCACAGGCGCGCGATCTCGCCGTCCGGGAATTCCTCGGGAAGTCCCTGCAGCGCCGATGCCGGCACCAGCCCGCGATCCATGATCCACTGGCCGGTGCGGGCGAGCGACACGCGCACCAGCCAGCTGCCGCCCTCGCGCGCGCGCCGGGCGAGCGCGACCATCGCGCCGAGCGCCATGAGGTGGCCGCTCACGTAATCGATCGCCGACACCGGCATGTAGCGCGGCGCAGCGTTTCCGCCCGCCAGTCCACCCGCGGTCCTGCCGACCTCATGCGCGATCCCGCTCACGCATTGCACGATCGTGTCGAACCCGCGGCGCATCCGCCACGGGCCGGTGTTGCCCCAGGCGCTCAGGGCCACGCACACGATGCCGGGGCGAATCTGCGCCAGTGCTTCGGCCGAAAATCCTCGTCCGGCTATCGCGCCGGGGCGGTAGGACTGCGAGAACACGTCGGTTTCGCGCACGAGGTTCTTCAGGATGGCGGCGCCCTCGGGCGTGCGCAAGTCGATCCGGGTGGAAAGCTTGCCCAGGCCCGTGTCCAGGTCCACCTGTCCGGAGTCGGGCAGGTGGCCTGCGGTCACCTTGAGCACGTCGGCGCCATGCTCGGCGAGCACGCGAGCGCCGGTCGGGCCTGCCAGCACACGCGTGAGGTCGAGCACGCGCACGCCCCCGAGCGGGCGCGCGCCCGGGCCAAGCTTCGGCAGCGGCTGGGGCGCGCATTCGCCGATGCGCTTGACCTTGATGAGAGGCTGCAGGGCGACGGCTTCCGACTGCGGATGGTCGGCCCATTCTGCGGCAGTGCGCACGAATCCCGCGCATCCGCCGGCCGCATGGATTGCGTCTTCCAGGGCTTCGCCGTCCCAGCCGGCGGCGGCCTTGATCGCCGCCTCGCGGTCGGCCGGCCCGCCGAGCACCTTGAGCGCGGCCTCGCGATGGTTGGCGAAATTGCAGTGGATGCTGACCGAGCGAGCGTTGCGCACCGGGTAGATGCCGGAGAACGGATCCCACATCGGCGGTGGCGGCTTGTTGTCGATCCGCAGGTAGCGCGCGCTGCGCAGCGATGCGACCGCGGCGCGCACGTCGACCACGATTTGCTGGCGTTTCCCGCCGCGCAGGCGCCAAAGCGCGTCGACGGCGAGCGCGGTCGCCGCAAGCGAAGCCGATCCGGCCGCGCCGATGCGATAGCGCACCGGGAGCACAGGGTCGTTGCCCGGGATGCTCACCTGGCCGGGCAGCGGCGGCTCCAGGCGCGCGAGCTCGACCAGTTCTTGCAGCGCTTCCTTGGCGATCCGCGACATGGGTTGAGGTTTTCGCACAGAATGCGGTGTGCGCGCAAGGCGGCGCTTTTGGAGGACCGTGGCATGCTCGAATTCGAATACCTCTGCGACCTCAAGGTCGATGTCGGCGAGATCGTCACGATGGGCCCGGGTCCGCTCGGCGAGAGGCGCATCGTCGCGATCCTCGGCGGCACCTTCGAAGGGCCGGGGATGCGCGGGACCGTATTGCCCGGCGGCAACGACTGGCAGATCGTGCGCGAGGACGGCGTGCTCGACGTGGATGCGCGTTATGCGTTGCGCGAAGAGCGCGGCGGCGCGATCCGGGTCGTAAGCCAGGGCTACCGGCACGGCCCGCCCGAAGTGCTCGCCGCGCTCGGCCGTGGCGAGGAGGTCGATCCGTCGACCTACTTTTTCCGCTCGGTGTTGCGATTCGAAACCGGCGCGCCGGAACTGGCCCACCTCAACAAGACCATCGCCGTCGCCAAGGCCCAGCGCAAGGCCCGGCAGGTGCTGCTCACCGCTTACAGGCTGCTCTGATGAACCTTCAAAGACGCTCGATCCTGCGGGCTCTCGGCGCTGCCGCGGTGCTCGGTCCTCTGCCGGCCCGCGCGCAAGGGTATCCGGCCAAGCCGATCCGCATCGTGCACGGGTTCGACAACGGCTCGAATCCGGACACCGTGTCGAGGATCATCGCGCCCTCGCTCACCGAACGGCTCGGGCAGTCGATCGTGACCGAACCCAAGCCGGGTGCCGGCGGGCGCATCGCCACCGGCTACGTCGCCACGCAAGAGCCCGACGGCTACACGCTGATGATGCTCACCGCCGGCGATACGGTGACCGCGGCGACCGACCCGAAGCTCGCCTACGACCTCGCGCGAGATTTCGCGTTCATCACCACCGTCGTCGAATTCCCGTTCGTGATCATGGTCAATGCGGAGTCCCCGCTAAAATCCCTGCGCGACCTCATCGAGGCTGCGAAGAAGGCGCCTGGCAAGCTGAACTTCGCCACCCCGGGCATCCGAACCACGCAGCACCTGACGGGCGAATTGCTCAAGGTCACCGCGGGTATCGACCTTCTTCACGTGCCGTTCAAGGGCAGCGCGTTCACCGACCTGATCGCCGGGCGGCTCGATTCGCTGATCGCCGCGCCCGCGGTCTCGATGCCGCAGGTGAAGGGCGGCAAAGTGCGCGCGATAGCGGTGACTGCGCGGCAGCGCACGGAGGCGCTGGCCGATGTCCCCACAGTGGCCGAGACGCTGCCGGGATTCGAGGTGTATTCATGGCTCGGCCTCGCCGCGCCGGCAAAGACGCCTGCGGCGGTCATCGAGCGGCTCGGCCAGGAAGTGCGCGCGGTGATCGCGCAGGAAGCGGTGCGCGCGCGGCTGCTTGCTACCGGCAGCCTGGTTGGCGGCAGCACTTCCGACGGGTTCCGCGCGCGTGTCGAGGCCGACGTGCGCAAGTGGAAAGGGCTCGCGGTAAAGGTCAACCTGGACGGCTAGGCAATGGCAGCATTTCGGCTGGAAAGCCAATAACGGCGGGTACCTTAGTAAAAAAATGGCAGCATTTACCTGCCACAGGGAGGGCATGAAATGAACTTCAAAGGCATCTTTGCGATTGCTTCGGCGGCCGCAACACTGGTCCTGCCGGGCGCGTCGCTCGCACAGGACCCGGCCGCCAACTGGCCGAACAAGACAGTGCGCCTGATCATCCCGTTCTCGCCCGGCGGCAGCACCGACTTCCAGGGCCGCATCCTGTGCGACCACATGAGCCGCGCCTTCGGCCAGTCGTTCGTCATCGACCACAAGCCTGGCGCCGGCAGCAACCTCGGCGTGGCCGAACTTGCGCGCAGCGCGCCCGACGGCTACACGCTCGGCTGGATCACGGTGGCCTCGCATGCCATCAACCCGACGCTGTACGCCAAGATGCCCTTCGACCACGTCAAGGACTTCGCGCCGGTGTCGATGGTCGGCACTTTCCCCAACCTGCTGGTGGTCAACAACAGCTTCCCGGTGAAGACGATTCCCGAGCTGATCGCCGTGCTGAAGAAGGACCCGGGCAAGTATTCGTTCGCGTCATCGGGGCAGGGCACTTCGCTGCACCTGTCGGGGGAGATGTTCAAGGTGATGACCGGCACCAACATGCTCCACATCCCGTACAAGGGCGGCGGGCCTGCGCTCGGCGACGTCATGGGCGGCGTCGTGCAAATGACATTCGGGAACATGCCCACGGTCCTCGCGCAGGCGAAGGGCGGCAAGGTGCGCGCGGTGGCGGTCACGTCGCTCGAGCGCTGGTTCACCGCGCCTGAGATCCCGACGATCGCCGAAACCCTTCCGGGCTTCGTCGCCATGTCCTGGCACGGCGTCGCGTTTCCGGCCGGCACGCCGCTGGCGATCGTCGAGAAACTCGCCGCGGCGATCCATCGCGCACTCGCCACCGCGGATATGAAGGACCGTCTCGCGAGCGGCGGGTCGATGGCGCTGCCGATGTCGCCGCAGCAGTTCGCCGCCTACATCAGGGAAGACACCGACCGCTGGGCGCCGGTGATCAAGGCTTCCGGGGCGAAGGTGGAATGAGGCCCGATCGGATTGGAACGGGCCTGCTGCTGATTGTTGCGCTGGTCGCCTCCCTCGCCCCGCACACGGCAAGCGCCCAGGCCAGCTCAGCCAGGCCCATCTGGCTGATCGCGGGTTTCCCGCCCGGCGGCGGCGTGGACTCAACCGCGCGCGCCGTTGCGCCCGCGCTGGCCGACCTCCTTGGCGAGCCGGTGGTGGTGGAGAATCGAACCGGGGCCGCCGGAAACATCGCCGCCGAGTTCGTCGCCAAGTCGGCGCCGGATGGATACACCATCCTCATGTTCAACGATGCGAACACCATCGCCGCTTCGCTCTACCCGCGGCTTGCCTATGATCCGATCAAAGACTTCGCGCCGGTTTCGCAGCTGGTTCACGGCAAGATCCTGCTCGTCGCCCATCCCTCCGTCGCCGCCACCAACGTTGCGGAACTGGTCGACTACGCCCGGCGCAATCCCGGCAAGCTCACCTACGGCAGCCCCGGCAGCGGCACGCCGCAGCACCTGACCTTCGAGTTGTTCAAGACTCAGGCGGGCAACCTCGATATCGTGCACATCCCCTACCGCGGCGGCGGGCCGCTGATGGTCGACCTCCTCGGCGGCCAGGTCCAGTTGACCGCGCTGGGACTGCCGGCCACGGGGCCGCACATCAAGGCCGGAAAACTGAAAGTGTTCGCCGTCAAGGCTCACACGCGAATCGCCTCGCTGCCCGCCGTTCCCACCATTGCGGAAAGCGGCCTGCCCGGTTTCGAGACGGGGATCTGGTGGGGCGCCACGCTCGCAGCGGGCACACCCGCGCCGGTGGTCGCGAGGTTGTTCGATGCCATCGTCAAGGCCATGGCCCAGCCCGCGGTGATCGAACGCATCCACGGTCTCGGCCTCGAAGTCGCCACCAGCGAATCCCCGGCCGCGTTCGCCGCTTTCATCCGCGCCGACGTCGAACGCTGGCGCCCGATCGTCAAGGCGAGCGGCGCCCGCATCGACTGACCGTTAATTGGTGTCAGAGTCGATTTAACCGCGTTAATTGGGGCCACGTTAATTGGGGCCAGGCTCGATATTTTGAAATGCGAAAAATTGAGCCTGGCCCCATTTTTTTAGCGCGGTTTGACGCACTTTGCCGACAAGGTCAGACTATTTGGAGTCATTCCAGATTCACTCACCCAAGAATCTCATCATGAGGACGAAGAACATGGGCATTTCCCGGCGCACGGCACTCAAGGCGGGGCTGGCGGCCTGCGTACTGCCCGGGCAGTGGGCGCACGGCCAGGGGGCCTTTCCTTCCAAGCCGGTGCGGGTCATCGTGCCGTTCGGTCCGGGCGGCGCAACGGACATCGCCGCGCGGATCGCATCGGAAAAGTTGGGCGAGAAACTCGGCCAGCGATTCGTGGTTGAAAACCTGCCGGGCGCAGGCGGCATCCCCGCTTCGCGCGCGGTCCTCGGCGCGGGCGCCGACGGCCATACGGTGGGCGTCGCGACGAACGGCACTGCGGTCAGCGTTTCGCTGTTCAAGGCACTGCCCTTCGATCCGGTTCGGGACTTCGAGATGGTCTCCACGCTGAGCCTGTTCGAGGCGGTGTTCGCGGTCAACCCGGACTCCCCCTACAAGACGCTTCAGGACTTCATCAAGGCGGCAAAGGCCCAGCCCGGCAAGCTCAATGTCGGCACCGTGACGGCCGGCGGCTCTCAGCACCTTGCCGCGGAGTTGTTCAAGATCGAGGCCGGCATCGACTTCCAGATCATCACATTCAAGACTTCGCCCGAAATCATCGTCAGCCTGCTTCGGAACGACATCCAGATGACGATCGAGTTCTACACCGCGTTGCGCGGGCACCTGGCGGAGAAGAAGTTGCTTGCGGTCGCAACGTCGGCGAGAACCCGCTCGACCACGCTGCCCGATGTCCCGACAGTGCACGAGAGCGCGGTGCCCGGGTACGACGTGACCTCCTGGAATGCTTTCTATGTCCTCAAAGGGACCTCCGCCGACATCATTCGCACCCTCAACCAGGGCGTGCGCGAGGTCGTGACAATGCCCGACGTTCGCCGTCGGTTCGGTGAACTGGGCCTCGAGGCCGTGGCGAGTTCACCCGATGAACTTTCCGCGCGCTTGCGCCGCGATATCGAGAAATGGGCGAAAGTGATCGAGAAGGCGGGCATCCCCAAGCAATAGCGTTTTCTTGTTCAGACCGATCCCCCTCCCTGGAGAAATGCAATGCCCAAGCCCGAGTTGGAGTTCTTCCCTACGACCGATCTTCCGTGGGTCCCTCTCGAAGGCGCCCCGCCCGGCCATTACCAGAAGATCCTGACCGAGGACCCGGACAGGATGTTCGTCACGCGCATGCTCAAGGTCGATCCGGGCTGCGCGAGCACCGAGACCTTCGTCCATGACTTCTGGGAAGAGGTGTACATCCTCGAGGGTAGTCAATGGGACGGGGATCAGTTTTTCAAGAAGGGCATGTATGCCTGCCGGCCACCCGGCATGAAGCACGGCCCGTACCGCACGGAAGAAGGGGTGGTGACTTTCGAAGTCCGCTACGCACGCTGAACGCCCGATGCCCACGCCCGGCCGCGAGGTCATCGCCAATATCGATCGGCTCAATGCGCACATGGACCGGCACGGCCTTTCCGCAGTGGCCGTGCGCACCGGCCCCAATTTCACCTACCTGTCGGGCATGGCGATGCCCGGAACGCTCGCCCGCCACCTGGACGCCGCGAACACGGTGCGCGGCTTCATGGTCCTGTGGCCGCGCAAGGGCGAGCCAATCCTGGTCCTCGATGCATTCGCCGAAACCCTTGCGCGCCGCGCTTCATGGATCGGCCGGGTCGAGGTCTACCAGGCCTATGTCGAATCGCTGTACACCCGGGTGGCGGAACTGATCGCCGAGATCGGCCTCGCGGGCGTGCGCATCGGCTTCGAGGAAGACGGCCTGAGTGCGTTGCACTGGGCGGAGATCAAACACGCCCTCCCGAAACTCGAAATGGTGAACTGCTCACGCATGATGGACGAGGTCCGCTGGGTGAAGACACCCGGCGAAGTCGCCTTGCAGAAAAAGGCGGCGGATCTTCTCGACGACGCGCTGCTGGAAGTCTTCCCCACGATTCGCGAAGGCGAGACCGAGCGCGAAGTGCATGTGCGCATGGTGGCGGCCTGCATGCGGCGCGGATGCGCCTTCGTCCATGGCATCCTGAATTCCAGTTCGAACATGGTGATGTACGGCGGCGAGAGCAGCGTGCCGTTCCGCAAGGGCGACTTTGTCCGCAACGACTACGTTGCGTATCTCGAGGGCTACCCGGGACACCAGTCGCGCCTGGCGATCCTGGGACCGCCGGACGCCGAACAGCAACGCGGCTACGACCTGACGCTGGACGTCCATCGCAAGACCATCGATCGCTGCCGCGCTGGCGTAACGGCCGGGGAGATCTATGCTTTCGCCTCGGCCGAGTTCAAGCGCAAAGGCATCGATTATCCGGCGTCGCTTGTCGGGCATGGCATCGGCCCCTGGTTTCACCAGCAGGAGCCGGTCCTGCGCCGCAACAGCGACATCGTCCTCGAAAAAGGCATGATGCTCGCGGTCGAACCGCAGCGACTGCATTGGCATCTGCAGGACGTGGTCGTGGTCGGCGAGGGCGCGCCGACGCTCATCTCGGACAAGTTTTCGACCGACGCGCCGTTCGTGATTCAAGGCTGAGATCGGGCCGCTTCGCCCACCGGGTCTCCAGGAGCCAGACCCCATGCGCATCGAAGAAGACCTCAAGCTCGACTTCAAGGACGTCCTGATCCGCCCCAAGCGCTCGACGCTGACCTCGCGTTCCGAAGCGGACCTGGCGCGCGAGTTCTCGTTCCGGCACTCGGGCGGGAAGTACCGCGGCATTCCGATCATCGCGGCGAACATGGACACCGTGGGCACATTCGAGATGGCGCGCGCGCTGGCCGGACACCGGCTTGCGACGGCGCTGCACAAGCACTACGACGAATCGCGCCTGGTGGAGTTCTTCAAGGCGCTGCCCGCGGAAGCGACAGTCTTCTATTCCATGGGTATCACCGACGCCGATTACGCGAAGTTCCTTCGCGTGAAAGCCGCAGCCGGCGACGCCATCGCCCATGTCTGCGTCGATGTCGCCAACGGCTACACCAAGTCGTTCGTCGACTTTATCCGCACGCTGCGCAAGGCCTTCCCGCAGGTCACGATCATGGCCGGCAACGTGGTGACCGGCGAAATGACCGAAGAGTTGATCATGCTCGGCGTCGACATCGTCAAGGTGGGCATCGGCGGGGGCTCGGTGTGCACCACGCGCAAGGTCGCCGGCGTCGGCTATCCGCAGCTATCGGCGGTCATCGAGTGCGGCGATGCGGCGCACGGGTTGGGCGGCCTGATCTGCTCGGACGGCGGCTGCGCCTCGCCCGGGGACTTGTCCAAGGCCTTCGGCGGCGGCGCGGACTTCGTCATGCTGGGCGGGATGTTTGCCGGGCACGATGAATGCGCGGGCGAGGGCGAGGACCACCCCGACGGACGCAAGGTACGCTTCTACGGCATGAGCTCGCGTGCCGCAATGGACAAGTACGCGGGCGGCGTTGCATCCCATCGCGCCGCCGAAGGCAAGGAAGTCCTCCTCGACCACCGCGGCCCGGTCGAGGGCACCGTGCAGGAGATCCTCGGCGGCGTGCGCTCCGCCTGCACCTACGTCGGCGCGCGCAAACTCAAGGAACTCTCCAAGCGCACCACATTCATCCGCGTCGCGCGCCAGTTGAACGAAGTCTTCGGCGCCTAATTAATTGGGGCCAGGCTCGATTTAAATGGAACCGGAATTGAGCCTGTCGAACGCCCAACTCAAGGCGCGCCTGACCCTGGCCGCAATCGTGGTCCTCGTATTGGGCATGGCCGGTGCCGCGCTGATCTATGCGTTTGTCGAAGACGCGGCGCCTGAGGCAATCGGCTACATCGTTGGAGACGGTCTCAAGTACCCGATCGAGCCCGGCCAGTCGAAGCGCTATGTGCGCGAGCTGGAACGGTTCGGCGGCAAGGCTTCGGTGGTATTCGATGAATTCGGGCGATGGTTCGGCGGGTTGTGGCAAGGCCGGAACCTCGCGCTGACGATCGCAGTCTTGAGTATCTCGACCGCGGCCGGCCTGATGTGGTTTGCGAGTGGTCTGCAGGACGACAATGACTGAGCGCGCCTCCTGCCTGGGCAATTCGCTTGCGCGAGCAGGACCAGAGTCAACAATTCATCCACGCGTGCGTTAATCCGATGTAGTCCGGCATCGGCGCTCGTCCAAGGCAGTTTGCGGCCCAAGGGCGGGAATTCATCGATTGTATTATTGCACTAAGTGCTATAGTATAAATGCACCCGAGAGTCTTCAAGACCAAGCCTTTCGCAAAGCAGGCCAGGAGCCTGGCGCTCGCCGACTCAGCCTTGTGCTCGGCGGTGCGCGAGATGGTTGCGGGTCTTATTGACGCCAATCTCGGCGGTGGGGTGTTGAAAAAGCGGATTGCGGGACGAGGAAAAGGCAAGAGCGGCGGCTTTCGAACAATCGTCGCCACGAACTTTGGCGGCCGCTGGATCTTCATGTATGTATTCGGCAAGGGTGATCGCGACAATATTGATGCGAAGGAACTCGCCGCGTTCAGGAAATTGGCGAGCGTGTACGCGGCAGCCGATGCGCAAGCGATTAAAGCCGCGCTCGCGACGGGCGAGCTACAGGAGATTTGTGATGCCGAAATCTAGATCAAGGATCCTCGCTGCCGTACATCAAACGGCGGCCGGCCTGCGCAAGGCAGGCGTCATCGACCAGCAAACGATGCGCGAGTTCGACGTGCTTTGCCTCGATCCGGTCAAGCCTTTCGATGCGGCGCAGATCCGGCGGTTGCGGACGCGCGCCAAGGCGAGCCAGGCGGTGTTCGCGGCCTACCTGAACACAAGCACGTCGACCGTACAGAAATGGGAAACCGGCCAGAAGAGGCCGAGCGGGCCGGCTTTGAAGCTGCTCAACCTCGTGGCGAAAAACGGGCTTGAAGTCTTGACCTGATAAATGGGGCCAGGCTCGATTTTTCGCAGTTCAAAATATTGAGCCTGGCCCCTTTTTCGCTCAGCCTCCCAAATTTGCCGGCGAGGCTTTCAATTCCCCCCGCTCCACCTTCGTCACAATCTCCGTCAACTTCGCATGACTCGGCGCAGGCACGCCGACCTCGGCGCCTTTCACTGCGATGAAGCCGTTCATCGCGTCGATCTCCGTGCGCCGGCCTTTCAGCATGTCCTGCGCCATCGAAGGCCGTTGGATGTTCGCGCGCGGGTTCGGCGCGGAATCCTTGGGGATCATCGAGGCTTCCACCGCGCGCAGCGCGTCGGCATCGCCCTCGGACGCAAGCGCCAGTTGTTCCGCATCCAGGCCCTTGATCTTCTCCAGCTGGAACCCCAGCGCCTGCCCGACACGCACGCCTTCGCCTCCCAGCTTGATCTGGAATCGGCGGATCACCTCGTTCCTCCCGCAGTCCCCAGTCGTGAGCCCCGTGGCCGCAGTCACGCCGTTGCCCATGCCGTTCTGGATGAGTTTCGTCCACCGCTCGCCCCACAGGTTCGCCGTTGCCTTCGACGAATCAATGCCCTTGAACCAGCCGACCAGTTCCTCCACCCGCTCGGTGATGCGCCCGTGCGGCTCGCCGATGCGGAACACCGTGTGTTTGTCGCCGCCCTTGGCCATCGTGCGCCTGATCTTGCCCGCCTCGTACAGGTCGACCGAGATCAGCGAAGCCACCACGCCGACAGTGCGCCCCCAGCCGACGATGCTAGCGATGGTTTCCTCGTTGAGGCAGTTCTGCAGCGAGACCACGAAGCCCTGCGCCGAGAGGTATGGCTTGATCAATGCCGTGGCCCACGCGGTGTCGTAGGACTTCATCGCCACGAACGCGATGTCCACCGGCGTCTTCGCGAGCGACTGCACCTCGGTCAGGTGCAGCGTCTTCGCCTTGGTCACCGTGAAGCGCTCCTCCGGCGTGAGGCCGTCGAGCTCCAGCCCCCGCTTGCGGATGATCTCGATGTGCTCCGGCCACGGGTCGATCAGCGTGACGTCGTGCCCCAGGTGCGCCAGCGTGCCGCCGACGTAGCCGCCGAGCGCGCCTGCGCCGACGAATGCAATGCGTTTTCCCATCTTGTCTCCCCAAGTGAAGGGCGAATGATAGGCGATGGATTGAATCCGGCTACACTTGTCGCTTCACAAATGGGAGCCCGTAATGAACGCACCTGTACCCGCCAAGCACCTTGAGCCCGCTGCACCGCAGCAGGGCCCGCATCGAGCAATAAGCCAGCTGGAAATCGACCAGCGTGTCTTCGACCTCTACGACGAGTACTGCCACGGCGGCATCGACCGGCGCGAGTTCCTCAAGCGCGCATCCGCAATCTGCGTCGGCGGGTTAGTCATGGCGCAGGCACTGCTACCGCGCTATGCCCAGGCGCAGACCATCTCGTTTACCGATCCGCGCATCAAGGCTTCGTACGTCACTTATCCTTCGCCCGGCGGCAACTCCGGCACGATGCGCGGCTACCTCGTGCAGCCCACCGGCGCCGGTCCTTTCCCTTCGGTGCTGGTGATCTACGAGAACCGGGGGCTGAATCCCTATATCGAGGACGTCGCGCGCCGCGCCGCGGCCGACGGCTTCCTCGCCTTTGCGCCCGATGGCCTGTTCCCTGTCGGTGGCTATCCCGGCAACGACGACGACGGCCGCACGCTGCAAGCCGGCCTCGACCAAGCCAAGCTGCGCACCGACCTCCTCAACGGCGCGCGGTTCTTGAAAGCGCACAAGCTCTCCAACGGCAAGCTCGGCGCCACCGGGTTCTGCTACGGCGGCGGCGTGGTGAATTTCCTCGCCACCGCGATGGGCGCGGACCTGCACGCGGGCGTGCCGTACTACGGTGCCGCGGCCGAAACCGCTTCGGTGCCCAAGATCAAGTCGCCGCTGCTGATCCAGTACGCGGAGAACGACGAGCGCATCAACGCGATGTGGCCGGCTTTCGAGGCCGCGCTCAAGGCCGCGGGCGTGCCGCACCAGGCGTTCTTCTATCCCGGCACGCAGCACGGCTTCCACAACAACTCGACGCCGCGCTACGTAGAGGCGGCAGCCAAGCTGTCTTGGGAGCGCACGGTGGCTTTCTTCAAGAAACATCTCGCCTGAGGGGAAATCGATGGGACAGCCGTTGACCGAAGCACAAGCCGCGCCCGCCAGCGCGCCGTACAAGGCGTTCGAGGTTGCGCCCCTCGCGGGCGCGCTCGGCGCCGAGATCAGCGGCGTCGACCTCGCCACGCTTCGGGACGATGTTGTGTGGAAGGAGATCCTGCGCGCCTTCGTCGAGTACTCGGTGCTCGTCTTCCCCGGCCAGAAGCTCGAGGCGGCCGACATCATGGCGGTGGGCTCCCGTTTCGGCCCGCCTTCCTACTACCCGTTCGTCGTCGGCATGCCGGAGTTCCCGTACATCTTCGAGATCATCAAGGAGGCTTCCGAGACGCGCAATTTCGGCGGCGCTTGGCATTCGGACAGCTCTTATTTGCCATCGCCGCCTTTAGGCACTTTGCTTTACGCGTTGGAGACGCCTTCGCATGGTGGGGACACGCTGTTTACTTCCACGTATGCCGCGTATGACGCCTTGTCGGAGGGGATGAAGAAGCTCGTCGATCCCCTGGTCGGCGTGTTCAGCGCCGAGCTCAAGTACGGCGGCGGGCGCACGCACATGCACAAGAGCATCGGCGCGATGGAGATTCACGATACGGACAAGGCGGCCGAGATCGGCGCCGAGCATCCCCTCGTGCGCACGCATCTGGTTTCCGGACGGAAGGCTTTGTACCTGAGCCGCAGTCATACGGTTTCGATCAAGGGCATGAGCGAGGAAGAGAGCAAGCCGATTCTGGAGTACCTGATTGCGCACCAGGTGAAGCCGGAGTTCACGTGCCGGGTGCGGTGGGCGCCGGGGACTTTAACCGTGTGGGATAACCGGTGCACTCAGCACAATGCGGTGAATGATTATCACGGGCAGAGAAGGCGGATGAGGAGGTTGACGGTGGGGGCGCAGAGGCCGGGGTAGCTGACGCTCGTCGATGTAGACGCTAAACTCCGCATGGCAGCATTTTGGCTGAAAGCCCAGTAAACACGGGGCCCTAATACTAAAAATGGCAGCATTGGGTTCGCGGCCGAGGGGTGCAGACCCGCTGGCAGTTCAATTCCAGAAGTCGCCACTCATGCCTTCATCCTTTGAACCCTGGCGGCATTAGCTCATGGCCATCAAGAAGTCCGACCTCTACTCCTCCCTCTGGGCCTCCTGCAACGAGCTGCGGGGCGGCATGGACGCCAGCCAGTACAAGGACTACGTCCTATTCCTGCTGTTCATCAAATATGTTTCCGATAAATACGGAAACTACGATGGATTCGAGCCGCCGGTCGTTATACCGAAGGGCGCCAGCTTCAAGGACATGATCGCCCTCAAGGGCAAGAGCGACATCGGCGACAAGATCAATACCCAGATCATTCAGCCGCTGATTGACGCCAACGCGCGGCTGGCCCGCAGCGACTTCCCCAACTTCAACGACCCCGAGAAATTGGGCGAAGGTGCGGCGCTGGTCGAGCGCCTTAGCAACCTGATCGGCATCTTCCAGAACCCGGTTCTCGACTTCACGCAGAACCGCGCCGAGCATGACGACATCCTCGGTGACGCTTATGAGTTCCTGATGCGGCACTTCGCCAGCGAAAGCGGCAAGAGCAAGGGGCAGTTCTACACCCCGTCCGAAGTCAGCCGCGTCATCGCCAAGGTGATCGGCATTGCGCCTGAGAACACCAAAGCATCCACGACCGCCTACGACCCCACATGCGGCTCGGGTTCGCTGTTGTTGAAGGTGGCCGCGCAGGCGGGCAAGCACATCACGCTCGAAGGGCAGGAGAAGGACGTGACCACGGCCGGCCTGGCCCGCATGAACATGATCCTGCACGACTTCCCCACCGCCAACATTCTCTCCGGCAACACGCTGGATTCGCCCAAGTTCAAGGATGGCGAGAGTCTTCGCACCTACGACTACGTCGTCGCCAATCCTCCGTTTTCCGACAAGACCTGGAGCACCGGCCTCACGCCCTCCAAAGATCCGTACCAGCGCTTCGCCTGGGGCGTGCCGCCTACCAAGCAGGGCGACTACGCCTACCTGCTGCACATCGTTCGCTCGATGAAGGGCGCGGGCAAAGCCGCCTGCATCCTGCCCCACGGCGTGCTGTTTCGCGGCAACGCTGAGGCTACGATCCGTGAGCAGCTTGTGCGCTCCGGTATCCTCAAAGGCATCATCGGCCTGCCGGCCAACCTGTTCTACGGTACCGGCATCCCCGCCTGCATCGTAGTTCTCGACAAGGAGAACGCCACCGCCCGCAAGGGGGTGTTCATGGTCGATGCCTCCAAGGCATTCATCAAGGACGGCAACAAGAATCGTCTGCGCGAGCAGGACATCCACAAGATCGTGGACACCTTCACCCGGCAGGTCGATACCCCGCGCTACGCCCGCATGGTGCCGCGCACCGAGATTGCCGATCCCAAGAACGACTACAACCTCAACCTGCCGCGCTACATCGACAGCACCGCCCCGGAAGACCTGCAGGATATCGATGGGCACTTGCGCGGCGGCATCCCCGAGCGCGACCTGGATGCCCCCGACAATGCGCTGGCCGCCTACTGGCAGGTGCTGCCCGGTGTTCGCGCCGCGCTTTTTGAATCCGCCGGACGTCCTGGCTACGCCCGCCTGAAGCTGGCATTGGCCGAGGTCAAGCCCGCCATCTTTGGCCACGCCGAGTTCACCGCGTTCAACCAGACCGCGACCCGGCTCTTTGCCGACTGGCGCAAGGCCACCACACCTCGCCTCACCGGCTTTGGCAAAGACGGCCACCCCAAGGCGTTGATCGAAGCCACCGCCGAGGCGTTGCTCGACACCTTCAAGATTGCCCAGCTACTCGACGCCTACGACATCTACCAGCCCCTGATGGACTACTGGGCCGCGACCATGCAGGACGACGCCTACCTGATTGCCGCCGACGGATGGGTCAAGGGCGCGCAGCCGCGCGAGATCGTGCAGGTCAAGGACAAGAACAACAAACTCGTCTGGCCGGAGCCGCACGACTACCTCAAAGGCAAGCGGCGGTTCAAGTCGGACCTGGTGCCTGCGTCGATTCTGGTTGCCAAATACTTCGTTGCCGAGCGCGATGCCATCGACGCGCTGGACTCGCAACTCGCCGCGCTGGAGCAGCAGCTCGACGAGATGCGCGAGGAGCACAGCGGCGAGGACGGGCTGCTCGGCGAGGTTATCGAGGGCGAAGGCGACAAGCAGAAGATATCGGCTAAGGCAGTGAAGGCGCGGCTGAAAGACATCGGCCAAGACCCGGATTACGCCGACGAGCGCCAAGCATTGGTCGCCTTTGCAGACTTGCTGGAACTACAGAGTGACGCCAAGACGGAGCGCAAAGCCGCTCAGGACGAACTGGACAAGAAGATCGACGCCAGATACCCCAAGCTCATTGAGACCGAAATCAAGACCCTGGTGGTGGACGACAAGTGGATGGCCCGACTGCAAGACGCCGTCCAAGGTGAGCTGGATCGCGTCTCGCAAACCCTCACCGGCCGCATCCGTGAGCTGGCCGAGCGCTATGCCAAGCCGCTGCCGCAGCTTGAACGCGAGGTGACGGTGCTGGCCGACCGCGTTGAAGAGCACCTGAAAAAAATGGGGTTCCAGCCGTGAACGACTACCCCGCGCTCCAGAAGTCCACGCACGCGCTTGCCCGCGAGTTACAAAAATTGCAAGCCGTCGCCGCGGCCCAATACACGCCGGTGGTGGAAACCCTCATCGCCGCCGGCAGCCGCGATTCCCGGCAGATCGAACAGACGCTAGACGGCCTGCTGGATTTCTGCGGTCACGCACCGACACTCCATATCTACCGCCGCCTTTGCCGTCATTACTTCGACATCGACCCCGTTGCCACGGCCATCTACATCAACGCCTACCGCGAAATGTGGGACTCCGACGAGGTAAAACCATGAGCCGGATGCCCTCAGTCGCCGTCCCGCCAGCGCCGACTTTTGCGGGAAGTGCCGAGCACTCCGCCACGCTGCTAAAAGAAAGGGGGCGCTCGTGACCAAGGCAAAGCGCATCCAGATGCGCAACAGTACCGCCGAGTTTCTCGTCTTCACCACGCAAGCCGGGGAGCAAGGCATTGAAGTCCGGGTCGAAGACGAAACCGTCTGGCTGACGCAAAAGCTCATTGCCACCTTGTTTGAAATAGATGTGCGCACCGTCAGCGAACATCTGCAAAACATTTTCAGCAGCGACGAACTCGCGCAAGAATCAGTTATCCGGAAATTCCGGAACACTGCCGGCGATGGCAAGCAATACCTCACCGCCTTTTACCGGCTGGAGGCGATCATCGCCGTCGGTTTCCGGGTGAATTCCACCCGCGCCACCCAGTTTCGCCAATGGGCCATCGGTATCCTGCGCGATTTCGCCATTCGCGGCTATGTTCTGGACAAGGAACGTCTGAAAAATGGCGTCCTCTTCGATCAGGCGTATTTCGACCATCTGCTTGCCGAAATCCGCGAAATTCGTGCCAGCGAACGGCGCTTCTACCAGAAGATCACCGACATCTACGCCACCGCGCTGGACTACCGCCCGGATGCGGACACCACCCAGACTTTCTTTGCCGCCGTGCAAAACAAGCTCCATTTCGCCATCCATGGCCACACCGCCGCCGAGTTGATCGTGCAGCGGGCCGAAAGCAGCAAGGACAAAATGGGCCTCACCACCTGGCGCAACGCCCCCCACGGCAAGATCGTCAAGCCCGATGTCGTCATCGCCAAAAACTACCTCACAGAAAAAGAACTCAAGGCTCTTGATCGTTTTGTCACGATGTATCTCGACTATGCTGAATCCCAGGCCGAGCGCGGCATCCCCATGACCATGCAAGACTGGGCCAGCAAGCTCGATGCCTTTCTCCGCTTCAACGAACGCGACCTGCTCGACCACCCCGGCAAGGTCAGCGCCGAAATCGCCAAGGCCTTTGCCGAAAGTGAATTTGAAAAATACCGCATCGTCCAGGATCGCCTCTTCGAGTCCGACTTCGACCGTGCCATCAAGCGCTTGCAGGAGGAGAAGCCGTGAGCGCGCAAGTGAGAGCCGGATACAAGCAGACTGAGGTGGGGGTTATTCCGGCGGAGTGGGAGGTAGCAACCTTTGCTCATCTGTTCGAATTCCGAAATGGAGTCAACGCTGACAAAGCTTCTTACGGCCAAGGGGTTCGCTTCATCAATGTCTTGGAACCAATAACCCATTCGCATATCTACGGCCCAGAAATAACGGGGCAAGTTACGTTGCCAGAAGCTGTTGCCAATTCCTACGCGGTCCGCCGAGGGGATGTTCTGTTCAATCGCACGTCAGAGACACAGGACGAGGTTGGTTTGGCGGCAACCTATCTTGGAAATGAACGAGTCGTGTTTGGTGGGTTCGTTATTCGCGGACGCCCAACTGACCAAAGTCTCGATCCCATTTACTCGGGCTACGCACTTCGAGCGCCCACTATTCGATCGCAGATCATTCCAATGGGGCAAGGCGCGATTCGCGCCAACATCGGCCAGCAAAACCTTGTTATTGCGCCAGTTCCGCCTATCACCGAACAACGCGCCATCGCGGCGGCGTTGAGTGATGTGGATGCGCTACTGAGTGGCCTGAATCGGCTCATCGCCAAGAAGCGCGACCTCAAACAGGCCGCCATGCAGCAACTCCTCACCGGCCAAACCCGCCTTCCCGGCTTCAGCGGGGAGTGGGAGGTGAAGCAGTTGGGGGATGTCGCGTACATCAAGACCGGCAAACGAAACAACGAGGACAAAATCGAAGACGGTGTGTATCCGTTCTTCGTGCGTTCCGAGAACGTTGAGCGGATCAACAGCTACTCGTACGATTGCGAGGCGATTCTTGTTCCCGGTGAAGGACGAATTGGAGACATCTTCCACTACATCAACGGACGATTCGACGTGCATCAGCGTGTCTATGCCATCACCCAGTTCAAGCCGGGCATATCTGCGAAATTTATTCATCTCTACATGGCGATGAACTTCGGAGGGTGGGCCATGCAGAATACCGTGAAGGCCACGGTCGACTTCCTCCGTCTGCCAACTTTCCAAACCTTCGAAACGCGAGTGCCACCGACCAAGGACGAACAATCCGCCATCGCCGCCGTCCTCTCCGACATGGACGCCGAACTGTCGGCGCTGGTTGCCCGGCGCGACAAGACCCGCGACCTCAAGCAGGCGATGATGCAGGAACTGCTCACCGGCAGGATTCGCCTAGTATGAAAGAGCAGCAGAACATGGAGTGGAAGGTAGCCTGGCGCGACGACTACCTGCGCTGGATTTGCGGTTTTGCCAATGCCGAAGGCGGCGTGCTGGTGATCGGGCGCAATGACCGGGGCCACCCGGTGGGCGTGGCCAATGCCGCCCGTCTGCTGGAAGAAATTCCCAACAAGGTGCGCGATGTGCTGGGCATTATGGTGGCCGTCAATCGGGTGTCCGAAAACGGCAAGGAACTGGTGGAGATTCGCGTCGATCCTTACCCCAGCCCGATAAGTTACAAGGGGGAATACCACTACCGCAGCGGCAGCACCAAGCAGGAATTGAAAGGTGCGGCGCTGAGCCGATTCTTGCTGCGCAAGCAGGGACTGCATTGGGACGGCGTGCCGATTCCGCGTCTGACGCTGAGCGACTGCAATCCCGCTGCCCTGAAGTGGTTCAGGGAAAAGGCCTCCAAGAGCGGGCGAGTGGATGAGCAGGTGCTGGCCGATAGCGACGCCGCGCTGTTGGCAAGCCTGCAACTGGAAGACGACGAGCACCTGAAGCGGGCCACCGCATTGCTGTTTGGCAAAGATCCGGAACGGTTTGTGCCCGGAGCATTTATCAAGTTGGGCTTTTTCGTCACCGACGATGACCTGCGCCACCAGGACGAAGTTCACGGCGATTTGTTTTCGCAGGTTGAAACGACGCTGGATACCCTGCGCGCCAAGTACCTCAAGGCCTACATCAGCTACGAGGGTTTGCAGCGATTGGAAACCTATTTATTCCCCATGCCCGCCTTGCGCGAGGCCTTGCTCAATGCAGTGATGCACAAGGATTATGGCAGCGGGATTCCGATTCAGATCAGCGTCTATGAGCATCAGATCGTGCTTTGGAACGCAGGCCAGTTGCCCGAGCGCTGGACGCTGGAAAAATTGATGGGCAAATATCCATCCCATCCGTTCAACCCCTTGTTGGCATCGGCGTTTTTCCGCGCGGGGTATGTGGAGTCCTGGGGGCGCGGCATCGAGAAAATACACCGGGAATGTGCGAACCACGATGCGCCAGCGCCGATTTTCGATACCAGCATGTCGGGGCTGATGCTGACTTTCAAGGCCAATCCGGTGCATCTGGCAGCGGCCCTGGGCGAAAAAGCGGCGAGGGCGTTGCTGAACCCGCCAGGAGAAGTCGCAGGTGAAGTCACAAGGGAAGTCCCGGGGGAAGTCAAAACGACCGGGTTGGAGTCGGAGAAAGCGTCGGTGAAAGCGTCGGTGAAAACGTCGGTGAAAACGTCGGTGAAAACGTCGGTGAAAATACTACAGGCGATTCTTGAGAATGACGAAATAACGATCCCTGACTTGGCCAAACTTGTCGAGGTCACAACGCGGTCCGTTGAACGGAATATCCGAAAATTGCAGGAAGAGAAAAAACTGCGGCGCATTGGACCGGACAAGGGCGGGCGCTGGGAGGTGCTCAAGTGAACGCTCATGGAGCCGTCCATGCCTGAGCAACCCCGCTCCGAGCGCAAGACGCAGAACCGTGTCGTCGCCCTGTTCACGGACCAGGCGCGAACCGGCTGCCTCGGCTACCGCTATCTCGGCGAATGGAACAAGCGCGAGAACAACCGTCCCATTGAGACGGTGCTGCTGCGCGACAACCTCGCGGCGCGTGGCTATTCCGCTGCGCACATTTCCGCCGCCCTCCAAAAACTGGAGACGGCTGCAGACGCCACCGGCATCACGCTGTACCAGGCGAATCTGCGCACCTACCAACTGCTGCGCTACGGCGCGCAGGTGCAGATCGCCGCCGGGCAAGCGCACGAGACAGTGCATCTGGTCGACTGGGTGAACCCCGAAAAGAACGACTTTGCCCTGGCCGAGGAGGTGACGCTCAAGGGCGGCTACGAGCGCCGTCCGGACATCGTGCTCTACCTCAACGGCATCGCCATCACGGTGATCGAACTCAAACGTAGCTCGGTGGAGCTGGCCGACGGGGTGCGCCAGCTCATCACCAACCAGGAAGAGATTTTCAACAAGGGCTTTTTCAGCACGGTCCAATTGGTGCTGGCGGGAAGCGATTCGCAGGGTCTGCGTTACGGCACCACCGGCACGCCGGAGCAATTTTTCGTGGCGTGGAAGGACGAGGCACCGGTAGAAGCCGGTACCACTCCATCCGCCGGGGCGCTTCTCGACCGTCCGCTGGCGCAGCTCTGCAACAAAACCCGGCTGCTCGACCTGATGCGCAACTTCATCATCTTCGACGGCGGCCAGAAGAAAGTACCGCGACCGCATCAATACGCCGGGGTAAAGGCAGCGCAAGAGCGCATCGCCAGGCGTGAGGGCGGCGCGTCGGTCGGCGGAATGTACCGGCTGGGCGGCAGCCATGACTAGCAGGACGTGAGGCATTAGGCCACGTATAGCGTCGGCATCAGGGCTAGCATGAAATTCATCCAAATTCATTTCTTAGATTGCCTCCCGGAGCGGCTCTCCTGCCAATTCGCGTATCGGTATTGGTACATTCCAGGCGACCAACCCAACCCGCGGAGCCAGCGCGAGGACGCACTAGTTGAGCTCCCCGCGCTTCCGAGCCACCAACTCCATCTGCTTTTCATGCTCGCCGATAAAGCGAAGCGCCAAGTGCGTCGCACCCGCCGCGGCGAACTCGCGCAACCAGTCCGTCGCCCCTGAGCGCGAACCGGCAAAGCAGTACTGACGCCTGCGGACGGTCTCGCCGGGCTGCTTGTAATACTCGTGCAGAAACCCGTCGAGCTTCACGAGCGCCCGGGCCTCGTCGTCATCGATCGACAAGGTGAGGTAGGCCGCGCCGATGAACGATGAAGGATCGCGTTCGGCCTCGCGCGCAAGGGCCTTCGCCTGGGTCCACCCAGGGCCTCGCCACGATCCGTAAGAGCAAGAATGCCGCGAGTCTCAAGCACGTCCGCCATGCACTACTCACGGGTGGGCAGGAGATAGCCGAAGCTGACGGTCATAGGTTGTCCTTTTGCAACCACTCGAGGATGAGCTGTGTCACCTGCACAGGCTTCTCCCGTTGCGGAAAATGCCCGGCGCCGTCGATAAGCTCGAAGCGATATTCGCCCGTGAAGTGCCGGGCCTGGTCGACCATGAGCTCGGCGCGCAAATCTTCGGCGCCGCAGAGGGCGAGCGTCGGCACCCCGATCGGCCGTTTCATCAGGGCCCGCACCTCTTCCAGGCCCGGATCCCACTTTTGCGGATTGAACATCGCGCGGTAGTAACCAAGGGTTGCGGCGAGAACGCCGGGCTCCCGCAGCATTTTCTTGATCTCCGCGATGTGTTCCCGGTCCACGTGTCCGGGGGCTGTCCAGTAGTCCCATAGGTAGTCGACGAAGGCGAAATCGTTCTGGGCAAGGGCCTTTTCCGGCAAGTTGGCCATTTGAAAGAACCACCAGTGAAAGGAACGGTGGACATGCTTCGCTTCCAGCAGGCTCTTGTCGGCTTGGACCGGGTGGGGGACCGCCATGAGGACTGCGCGGCGGACCAATTCAGGGAAAGCGGCAAGGACCGCATAGCCGATGATGGCCCCCCAATCCTGGCCCACGAGATAAG
The DNA here is from genome assembly GCA_947482825.1 of Betaproteobacteria bacterium. GTDB lineage: Bacteria > Pseudomonadota > Gammaproteobacteria > Burkholderiales > SG8-39 > SZAS-79. Next base: position 31,172 of record CANKMT010000033.1, read on the forward strand.
CCGGCTTTCCGTTGCCGAGCGACCGGATCAACATGGCGACATCGGTGGCGAGAGTCGCCTTGTCGTAATAGCCGCTGAGCGGGATCCCGGTAGGCGCATACCCGCGCAAGTACGGCGCCACGACGCGATAGCCCGCGGCTGCCAGGGCGGGCATCTGGTGGCTCCAGGTTCCGGCCGTGTCCGGGAACCCATGCAGCAACAGGACAAGCGGCCCCGTTCCGTCCTCCAGGTAGGCGAAATCCAGCCCATTGACGCTTACGTGCTTCATTGCACCCACGTTCGCTGTTTTGGTCCGAAGGTAGTCATCCCAGGATACTAAACCCTCTCCACCTTCGCGAGGCTAGATGGCAGCATTTCGACAGGAAACCAAGTATCCACGCTGGCCTTTGTCGAAAAATGGCAGTATTTGGCTTCCACCGCTATCCCCCCAGCAACCTCCGCCCATTCCCACTCAACACGCTCTCCACCTCCTCCGGCGTCAGCCCGCACTTGCGAACCGCATCGATCGCGCTGTCGAACGCAAACGAAGGGTAATCGCTGCCGAACACGAGCCGATCTGCGCCCATGATCCGCGCCGCCATGAGGATCGACGCCGGATGCGCGGACGCCGTCCCGATGTGAAAACGCCGCAGCGCCACCGAAGGTTTGACCGGAATCGGGCGCGTCCCGGCGTTCATGCGCTCCCAGAAGTGATCGAGCCGCTGGACGGCCATCGGAAACACGCCGCCGAGGTTGGCGATGATCACGTTCAAATCGGGATAGCGGTCGAGAGTCCCGGCGCAAACCAGCCTCAAAGCGACCAGCGAAAGGTCGACCTGGAACCCGAACGCGCCGCTCAGCCAGTCGTAGGGTTCGAGAGAGGCATCAATCGAAGAAGGGTGGTTCGGCAGGATGAAAACCGGCACGCGCAAGCGCGCAGCCGTTGCCAACACCTCCTCGTACCGAGGTGAATCGAGCAGGTCGCCCTCGCAGCCGGCAGAAAGGCCGACGCCGCGGTGACCGAGCTTGGTGACCGCGCGCTCCAGTTCACGGGCGGCCGCCGCGGGATCGCGCATCGTGACAGTTGCAAAGGCGATGAACCGGCCGCGATGGCGTAGTGCCACCTGACCAAGCTCTTCGTTTGCACTTTGCGCGATCTCGAGCCCCTCCGCGGGATCGAACGCGTCTACGCCGCTGACATTCTGCAAACGCAGGATCTGCGTCTGGATGCCCGACGCGTCCATTGCAGCGAGCCGCGCCTCGATGTCGCTTTGCTCGGGTCGCACCGGCCGGGCCGTCCCCGGACCGGCGAGGATGGCTTCCCGGCCATTGACCTGCTCGATCCTCGGGTAACCGGAGCGCTTTCGAAGCCGCTCCAGGTACGAGCGGGTCTGTACGTAGGTGTGGAAATCGATCGCCACCGTGTAGACCCGTGCGCAGGCCCGGCCGCCTCAGGCCACCTTCTCCAGCTCGGGGAACCGCGGGATCCGGATGTTGAACTTGGCCAACCGCGTGCGGATGCTCTCCATGCTGCGCACGAATGCGATGTGCTCTTCCTCCGGGCTGCAGAAGCCCAGCCGCGCCTCACCGGCGATGGCCTCGGCCTGGCGCATCACGCTCGTCTCCGAATCGGTCAGCAGGCACATCGAGTGAAAGCCCTTCATCTCCACGTTTTCCACGATGTCGACGACGACCTCCTCGATCTCGCGCACTTCGGCCGCGCTCATCGACGGGAAGAAATGCTCGAGGAAGATCCAGCCCATGTCCACGTGGCGCACCTCGTCCTGCATGATGAGCCGGATCACTTCGCGGGTGACGGGCTCGTCGGTGCGCTTGTAGCGGGCGGCGAAGATGTCGAGCGCGATGCCCTCCGAGATAATGTGCCAGGCCACCATCCCCGCGATCGGGGAGATCTCCGGGTTGAGCGCCATGCGGTCGCGGAATCCGGCGATCACCATCTTCATGATCGCGTCTCCGGGAGGGGGCTCCTCGATGTATCCACCCATCGCGTCGGCCAGCAGCACCGAGGCTTCGCAATGGCGGGCCTCTTCCATGATCTTCGCGGCCAAGCTGAATTTCGCGTGGATCGGCATTTGCCCATCCAGCGTGAGGCGCGCGAGCATGCAGGGCACTTCGGTGATGCCCGTGTACTCGGTCCAGGCGCGCCGGCTCCAGCACAGGCGCGCCGCGTCGAGCTGCTCCTTGCTGTATTTCGATTGGTCGAACGTGGCGTAGGGAATCGCCTTCTTGGGATTCCAGGACATGTCCTTGGACTTCTCCCAGATCCTCTCAAGGCCGGGAATGCTGCCCCGCGTCGCGAGCGGAAAGCGCGTTTCGAAAAGGCCGAGCGACCTGAGACCGCGTGCGGGTCCCTTGGGGTCGTACAGGCTCACATAGGGTTTGGCGCTCATGGCTGCTCCTTAGCGTTTGGAAAGAAAGGGGGTCGAGATTTAATGGCGCAGTCCGAGGGTCTTCACCACCTGCGCCCACGTTGCGAGATCCGCGTTGATGACCTTGCCGAATTCCTCGGGGGACGAAAACAGGGGCTCGGCGCCTTGTTCCGACATCTGCTCGCGGATGCCGGGCGACTGCAGCACCTTGCCCACGTCTGCATTCAACTTGGTGACCGCTGCCCTGGGCGTCTTGGCGGGCGCAAGGATGCCGAACCACGAATTCACCTCGTAACCGGCGAGGCCCGACTCGGCCATGGTCGGCAGGTTGGGCAGCAACGCGGAGCGCTTTGCACTGGTGACCGCAAGCGCCCTGAGCTTTCCGCTCTGGATATGCGGCAATGACGAAGGCAGCAGGTCGAACATCACCGACACTTGCCCGCCGAGGAGATCGGTAAGCGCCGGGGCGCTTCCCTTGTACGGGATATGGACCATCTGCACTCCGGCGGTCGAGGCGAACAGTTCGCCCGCGAGATGGTTCACCGACCCTATACCTGAGGACGCGAAGTTGACCTGGCCGGGACGCTGCTTCGCCATCTCGACGAGTTGCCGCACGTCGGCGGCAGGCAGGGCCGGATTGACCACCAGCACGATGGGAATGCTCGCCACCAGCGCGATCGGCGCGAAGTCGCGGACAACGTCGTATTGGAGCGACTTGTAGATGCTCGGGTTGATGCCGTGCGTGGCAAGCGTGCCGAGTACGAGCGTGTTGCCGTCCGGCGGAGAAGTTGCTACGAACGCGGAGCCGATGCCCCCGGCCGCACCGGGCCGGTTCTCCACGAGCACCGTGCGCGACCCGTTGGCACCGAGCCTGTGCGCAATCAGGCGCGCGATGATGTCGTTGGCGCCGCCGGGCGGGAAGGGCGAAACGATGCGAAGCGGCTTGTCGGTGCCGGCGTCCTGAGCGAGCGCGACGCTTGCGAATGCGATGGCCCCGAACACTACGAGCAGCGACTTCCTGAGCAAATCAGACATTGGGACTTCTCCGTGGAAGAATGGAATGCGACGGACTGCCTTCAGCAAGAACCGTTCCCCGCCTGGTCGGGCGCCTCCTCGACCAGTTGCTTCTCGATTTCCTTGATCGACCTGCCCAGCGCTTCGCGCATTGCGAGCACTGCCTTCGGCGTGAAGCGACCGCTCGGACCCGAGACGCCGACTGCTGCGCGCACTGCGCCGTCGCGCGAGCGGATCGGCATCGACAGGCCGGACACGCCGATGGCCATTTCCTCCAAAGAAGTCGCGTAGCCGTTACGCACGATCTGCTGAAGGTCCTTTTCCAAGGCTTGGCGATTCGGCGTCCGCGGTGTGTGCTTCGCGAGCTTCTGCTCCTTGAAATAGGCCTTGCGCTGCGCTTCGGGCATGAACGCAAGGAACAGCTTGCCCGTGGCCGCGGCCCCCAGCAGCATCGGCTCGCCCAGGTTCGTGATCGTGCGCCTGAGTTCCTGGGTGCTCTCGACCTGGTCGAGCACCACCCAGCAGTTTGCTTCCAGTACATGCAGGGCGACGGTCTCGTCGCACTTGTCGCGCAGCTTGACCAATTCGGGGCGCGCAATCCTGATCAGCCGTTCGCGGCGCGTATAGCCCTTGGCAAGATCCCCGATGAGCGGGCCAAGCCGGAAGCGATGCTCGTCCTCCGTTTCCGAAACGAACCCCGAGGACTCGAGGGCGCGCAGGATGCGGTAGGCCGTGCTCTTGGGCATCGACAGCTTCCGGGACAGCTCAGGTAGCGCAATGCCGGGCTCACCGGCGATCAGCGAAAGCATGTCGCGAGCTTTGACGAGGGATTTCATTGTTCCACAATGTGGCACACCACGATTCTCATGTCGGGACGAATATAGGCACGGGCTTACTGGGTGTCAACGCACGACTTCGCGCGTTTCACATCCCGCCTCGACGTGGCCCTACCGCACCGGCAAGGTCAAGGTGTCTGCAGTGGCGAGCAAGACGCGCTCGCCCGCGATGCCCGACGTGCCGACCTCGGCCGAGTGTGGCTGCGCCCAGTTTCATCAGCAACTGATCGCGCGTGAGCCTTTGGCGCTGCAAGGTCTGCAACCGATCGACGTAGCGACGCAGGTGCTTGCGGCGCATGCCGCGCTCCTTGTCGATGCGTGTATCGCTTTGCATAAGAAACACCACTGCAACCTTGCAGGTTTACCCGATCTGCCGTGCCACCTCGAGCCCGCTCATGAGAGCTTACTTGCCAACCGGTTCTTCGCTAGACTAGCGCCATGGGAATCATTTACGCCGATCTGCGAGTTTCGAATTTCAGTCATCCGGAACTGGAAGAGATCAGCGTCAACGCGCTGGTGGATACCGGAGCGCTCGATCTGGTGATTCCCGAGCATCTGGCGATCCAATTGCGCCTCACCGACCTCAAGCAGCGCGAGGTGCATCTGGCGGATGGCTCGCGCAAATTGGTGCGCTATGTCGGGCCGATCAAGGTCGAGATGATGGGCCGGGACTGCGTTACCGCAGCGGTGGTGATGGGCGATCAGGTGTTGCTTGGCGCAATCCCGATGCAGGCAATGGATGTGATCGTGCACCCGCGCACGGAACAGGTAGTCCCGAATCCGGAAAGCCCCAACGTGCCATCGTTTCTTGCGATGGGTGCGCGCCGCCAATAGAGATTGGAGCGGCGCATTTGCGCCGCGAAATCCGGGCCAGACGCCGTGAATTCCGGGTCAGCGTCGAACTCCAGGCGGCGATTCTTTTCACAACGGCGCGGCGAGCCGCGCCGACCGTTTCAAGCGAGCAACCCGACCGGCGGCGCGAGCGCAAGAGCCTTCGCCCGCTTCGCCAGTCGTTTGTCGAATGTCGCGAACCCGGAAGCGCGCGAACTGCGTGCTATGTGCAGAGCGTCGGCGAAATCGAGGCCTTTGTCGAACGCATCGACCGCAACCAGGACCGCATCGCGATCTTCGAGCGTGACGTGCCCGATGCTTGCCAGCGCCCGCAATACCCGGGAGAAGTCCTTCGGCGGCAGTTCGTAGAACCCGCGCATGACCCACTCCAGCTCCAGCAGTACGGTTACCGAAACGAATGATCTCTCGGAGAGTGCCGAGATGGCGGCGGGCCGCTGTCTGGCGGCCTGCGCATCGTCGGCATCGTCGATATAGAACCGGGCCAGGACATTCGTATCCAGGGCCTTCATGGCTTTGCGCGCCGCGAACGGGTCATCAGCGAGGCAGGGTCGAAGTCCTCCAGGCGACGCGGGATGCCGCGTGCCCGTGCTTTCACCATGCCCGCCATCCCTTTCACGTCGGCCGTTGCGACTGGCCGGATGACGCGCAGCTTCAGCCCATCCGATTCCTCGAGCACTTCGAGCCTGGCGCCCGTACCCATGCCGAGCCGGCGCCGCAATGCGGCCGGCAGAACGATCTGGCCTTTCGAGGAGACCAGGAGTGTCGGCATATTGGTTCCCGATGCAGGTGGACAATCCAGAGACTAGATTGGCTTACATAGTAAGTCAAATCATAGCCATGGTGACCTGCAAAGGGAGGGGAGCCAGAACCAAGCAGCGGAGCGGCGCCGAAGCCCAGGCGCTGCTAAGTCAGGGACGCCCCTCGTCGAGCACCGCCTTCTACGCAAATCATGCGTAGATTGGGTGCCGGTCCTACCTTGCCGCCGCCGCTGATCCAGTGCTTGAAGGCCGCGGCGTTCACGCCTTCGGCGGGTTTCGGGGCGGTGACGGCTTCCCAGTCGCCTTTGCCGATCATCAGCGTGGCGTTCGGCAGCGAGGGCAGCTGGCTGGTGTGGTCGGCGTGGTAGTGGCTGATGCCGACGAACTTGACCTGGTCGGGCGTGATCTTGAGCGTCGCGAGCTGGTCGACCAGGCTCACCTTCGGCGCGGCGGGGTTCGAACCCGGCATGAAACCCGTGTCCCACACCATGACGTTGTCGCCGTGCCTGATCACGTAGCAGCTGAACGTGAAGTTCCGCTTTTGTCCCTGGTAGGCGAAGGTGTCGGAGAAGCGGCCGATGTCCCGGGGCGAAACGTCGTTGCCGCAATCGAGGCGCGTGAGCGTGACTTCGGGTGTCGTTTGCGCCGATCCCGGCAGCGCGAACAAAGCGCTCGAGCCAAATCGCGCGCTGGCCTGCGCTGGTCGGCCCAGGGCGACGTTTCACCATCCATTCCGTGCCGACGCTCCGGGCGGGGCAGAATACGTGCTGAAACAGAACCGGGACTACCGAACACTCATGCCGAACCCGAACGAATTCAAATGGAGCGACGAGTACCTCTTGGGCTACGGCCCGATGGACGGCACCCATCGCGAGTTCGTCACGCTCGTGAATGCGTTGCTCGAATGCCCGGATGCGGTCATGGCCGCGAACCTCGAAGCGTTCGCGCGCCACGCCGAGTCGCATTTCAAGGACGAGGACGAATGGATGGAGCGCACCGAGTTCCCGCCGCGCGACTGCCACGTCGAGGAGCATGGGGCCGTGCTGAAGTCCGTCCGCGAAGTGCTCGAAGTCGTCAGGCAGGGCGATTGCGCCGAGGGGCGTCGCCTTGCGGCCGCGCTCGCGGACTGGTTCCCCGGCCATGCGTTCCACCTCGATTCGGCGCTGGCCCAGTGGCTGGTCAAGAAGAGCCACGGCGGCAAGCCGGTGGTGATCCGGCGCAACGTGGTGCAGCGCGAAGGGTCGGACTCCTGAAGAAGATGGACTGTGCCAAAGCGCGCTCGACCTGGCCGATCCAGGCGATGGAGAAACTGCTTGAGGCCAAACCATGAACAGAAGATTCGCGCGGCAATATTTCCTGAAGTCGTTGATGGCGGCCGTCCTGTGGAGCGGCCTTGCGCCGGTCCTCGCCCAGGATTTTCCGACCAAACCGGTCAAGTTCATCGTTGCCGGGCCGCCCGCGGGAGCGACTGACTATATCGCCCGCCAGATCGCGCAGAAATTGTCGGATGCATGGCCGCAGCCGGTTGCGGTGGAGAACCTGGCCGGCGCGTCGGGGACCATCGGTTCACGGGCGGTGAAGAATGCTGCTCCCGACGGGCATACGATCGGCTTCGGGCATCTCGGCACCCATGCCATCGTTCCAAATCTGCTCAATCCGCCCCCCTACGATGTGCTCGGCGATTTCGTGCCGGTGACCCTGCTGGGGAACACGTGGGACTTTCTGGTCGTGCCCCCGCGCGTCCCGGCGCGGAACGTGTCGGAGCTAATGGCGATGGCGCGAGAGCGCCCGGACGTCCTGACTTACGGCTCCATCGGGACCGGACAGCCGCAGCATTTCCTCGGATACCTGCTGACCCGGAACGCGGGGGTGAGGATGATCCACATCCCCTACAAGGGCAGCGCCCCCGCGATCACGGACCTGCTTGCCGAGCGCATTACGATGATGTTCGGTTCGGCTGGGGCTGTCGTTCCATTCCTCAAGGACGGCAGGTTGCGCGCGCTTGCAGTCACCGCGCCGAATCGCTCGCCATTTTTTCCGGATGTGCCGACGTTTGCGGAGATCGGGATGCCGGACCTGGGGATCACGGTTTGGATCGGCCTCTTCGCACCGGCAAGGACGCCGCCGCAGGTCGTCGCAAAGATCCGAGGCGATGTCGCTCAAGTCCTTGCCCTGCCGGAGATCCGCGCCAAGTTCGCCGCCCAGTTTTTCGATCCGACCGGAAGCACGCCTGAACAATTCGCGGCGTTTCTCGAGAAGGAAGTTTCACGCTGGAAGGCCATCGTGAAAGACTCGGGGGTGCGCGCCGAATAGGCGCACCGCAAAAGCCAGGCTTCGCGCCGCCGCTTCGCGCCGACTATTTCCGGTAGCCGGGGTCGATCCGGTCGAGTTTGCGCAACAACGCAGGCCAGGCGATCTGGCCCGCGACGCTCTCGATGACCTTGTCCAGGTTCGCGACGACGTTTTCGATGATGCGCGAGTCGATTATGCGAAGCGATTGCGACTGCGCCGACTGCGCCGACTGCATCTTGATCTGGATCTCGCAGGCCCGCTGCAGGTTGAACATGGCGAGAAACGCCGCCGCGACCGATTGCCCGACGGTCAGCAGGCCGTGATTGCGCATGATCAGGTTGTTGCAGTTGCCCAGGTCGCGCACCAAGCGGGGCCCTTCGGCGATGTTGGCGGTGATTCCGGCATCGTCTATCGGAATGCCTTCGTAGTCGTGGTATGCAATCGATGCAAGCGCAATGATCGCCTGCTGAGACAGCGGCAGCAATCCTTCCCTTTGCCCCGAAACCGCAACGCCATCGGTCGTGTGGACATCCAGAACGCATTGCACGTCCGGCCGGCCCATATGGATCGCGCTGTGGATGAAGAACCCGGGCCCGTTCGCAAGCGCGAGCGTCTCCTCGACCGGCATGCTTTGCTGGTCGACCTTGATCAGGTTGGAGGCCGTGATTTCATCGAACATCAGGCCGTAAGCATTGACGAGGAAATGCGGCGCCTCTTCGGGCGAATCGGGCACCCGCGCGGAGATGTGGTTGAAGACGAGATCGTCCCAGCCGTACAAGGCGATCAGGCGGTAGCAGGCCGCCAGGTCGACGCGCACCTGCCACTCCGCGGCAGAGATCTCTCCGCGGTCATCGTCCCCCGGGATTGCAGTCATCGTTGCGTCTCCTTGTAACGTGCTTAGTTAAGTTCACCGCGCATCTGTGCCACCAGTTCCATCTGCCGTTCGTGCTCTCCGGTAAAGCGCAGCGCCATATGTGTAGCGCCGGCCTCGGCGAATTCGCGCAACCAGGCCATCGCGCCGGCGCGAGAGCCGGCAAAGCAGTATTGGCGCTTGCGGATCGATTCGCCCGGCAGCTTGTAATACTCCTGCAGGAACTGGTTCAGTTGCGTGCTCGCCCTGGCCTCGTCTTCGTCAATCGACAGGGTGAGATAGGCCGCGCCCACCAGGGAAGCGGGATCGCGTCCGGCTTCGCGCGCGTGCGCTTTCACTTGGGTCCAGCCTTCGCCCCACGACGCGGGTCCGCCCGAGCCGGCCGGGAACCAGCCGTCGAAATTCTTGCCGGTGCGCTCGATCATGCCCGGGGTGCCGCCGCCGCCCCAGATCGGCGGACCGCCCGGCGACCACGGCTTGGGCGCGAGCACGCCTTGCTTGACCGTCCAGCGCCCCTCCCAGTCGACAGGTTCGCCGGTCCATAGGGCGCGGCACAGGCGAACGCCTTCCATCAGCCGGCCGACGCGCTTTTCGAAGGGGACCCCCGCGGACTCGAATTCCGCGCGGATCGCGGGAACGTCCGCGCCGATGCCCATGCCGAGGATCAAGCGCCCTTCGCTGATCTGGTCGATGGTCGCCGCCTGGTGGGCGAGCAACACGGGATTGCGCAGCACCGGCAACAGCACCGCCGTGCCCACCTTGAGTTTCTTCGTTCGCGCGGCGATCGCCGCCAGGAGCGCGAGCGGCTCGTGCCGCGGCTTGGCCAGCAGCGAATCGCCGATCCACACCGAATCGAGGCCCAGGGCCTCGGCGCGATCGGCAAGGGAAAGGATCGTTCGCGTTTCGTGCACGCCGGCCATGCACAGTTCGCGGGTAGGCAGGAGGTAGCCGAGGCTGACGGTCATTGATAGTCCTTTTCGTTGCTGCTATCGGAACAAGCGCATGGCTGGATCATAGCGGGAACCGGGGCGCCCGATATCCGGTTGGCTCCCATGAATCCGGCGCGCCGCTGGCCAGTCCAGGGTTGCGGCGCTGCTCGCGACGGCTAACCGATGGCAGCATTTCGCCTGAAGAGGCAGGATCCATGCGGGCCTTATAACAAAAATGGCAGCATTGCCTTGGCCGGAAGGCGGCCCGCGATCAGGCACGGCCCGAAGCGGTCAATGCGCTCGCTTCGAGCCTCAACTTCCGCGCCATCCACACTGCTCCGCCCGCAATGCCGGCAAAAACCACGGCCGCCGCGAAGGGCACGGTGTAGCTGCCTGTCGCGTCGAACTGCCAGCCCGCCATCCAAGGCCCCAGCGCACTGCCAAGCGCGCTGCAGAACATGCCCGCGCCGACGATGGACCCGAAGTGCTCGCCGCTGAACCGGTCGGCCGAGAGCGCCGGCGTCAACGCGGCCGTGACCGAATACCCCATCCCGAACAGCACCGCATACGCGTACGGTCCCCAAACGCTGGGCATCGCGCCGACCAGCATCAGCGCGCCGATGCCCAGCACCATGATCACGATCCCGCCGGCGTAGACGAACTCGCGGTCGATGCGATCCGACAACCACCCGCCGCCGATCTTGCCGACCACGCTCGCGCCGCCGACCACGCCGACCACGGCTGCGGCGACCATCGCGGCGATGCCATGGTCGACGAGGAAGGCGACCTGGTGCACGTGCAGGGTCTGGGAACTCAGGCTGCCGAAAAAGTAAGCGGCCATGATCAGCCAGAAGGGTGCAGTGCCGGCTGCATCGGCAAGGCTCAGCGAACGGGCGGCGGGCCGGGTGGAAGGAAGTGAAGCGGCGGCAGGTTCGGGCGATGCCCCAACGCGCGGTGTGCCGGAACGCGCGAGATAGAGCGAGCAGGGAACGATGATCGCGGCGAAGAGGACGCCGAGCACGCGGAACGCGGTGCGCCAACCCAGCGCGTCGATCAGCGCCTGCGAAAGCGGCACCACCAGGATCATGCCCACGCCCACGCCGGCGCTGACGATGCCGAGCGCAAGACCGAGGCGGTCCTGGAACCGGCGCTGCACCTCGATCACCGCGGGCACCCACCCGCACGAGGCCACGGCCACTGCGGTGAGCACGCCGAAGAGGAAGTAGAGCTCCAGCGGCGTGGAGATATAGCTGTCGAACCACAGCGCGAATCCGAGGGCGGCACCGCCAGCGGCCATCAGCCGCCCGGGCCGCACGCGGTCGCACAGCATCCCGACCAGCGGATTGAACACGCCGTGGACCAGCGTGAACACCGAGAACGCGCCGGCGAGGACCGACCGGCTCCAGCCGAACTCCTGCAGCAGCACGACCATGAACACGCTGTAGGCGTACCAGATGCCGTACGCGAGCGCGAGGACGAGGCCCAGCGCGGCAAGGCTCAGGACACGGTTGCGGTCGATCATGTCCCCATGGCGCCCGGCGAAACTAGCCGGCCCCGGGCGCGCCGCGCAGCAGGCGTCCGCCCAAGCGTCCGGTCGCCTCGCCGTGCTCGAAGGCCGTCACGCCGTTGACCACCGTCGCCCGGATGCCTTCGGCTTTCTGCACCAGCCGCCGCGCGCCGCCGGGAAGGTCGTGCTGCACCGTCGGCAGGCTCGGCTTGATGCGCTGTTCATCGAACACCACGAGGTCCGCGGCGAATCCCTTGCGCACGAGGCCGCGGTCCGGCAGTTCCCACGCCGAGGCGTTGTCGAAGGTGAGTTTTCGGATCGCCTGCTCGAGCGTGAAAGCCTGGCGCTTGCGCACCCAGTAGCTGAGCAGGTGGGTCTGCAGCGAAGAGCCCATCTCCTGGCACACATGCGCGCCTGAGTCCGAGAAGGTGGCCAGCGTGCGCGGGTGCTTCAACATGCCGAGGATGTCGTCGGGCTTTTCGTTGACCAGAGGCTGCACGAACAGGAGATTGTCGTTCTCCAGCATCAGGTCGATCATCACCTCCACCGGATGGCGGTTGCGCTCGCGCGCAAGGTCGGCGATCGAAGGCTCGTCCCAGTCGACGCCGAAGAGGGGAAATAGGTTGGCGTAGTCCGGCCTGCGCGGATCGGTCGTGGCAAGCCCGCCGCCCTGGAAGCCCTTGTCGCGCGGCTTCATGCCGGCCTCGTCGGCGACAAGTTGCGCGCGCAGCGCGGGATCCGCGAGCCTGCGCTTCTGTTCTTCGATCGGAAGCCCCCGGATCGAGCGCCAGTGCGGGAGCGCATCGAACGGCAGGTACGAGCGCAGCGAAAACAGCGCGTTGATCGAGCGCGTGGTCGCCTGGCCGAACGCGCGGCCGCCGGCAGCCGCGACCTCGTCGAGGTACTGCGTCTGGTACTCCCACGGGTTGGGGCTCTCGCCCTGCTGAGTGGCAAGCACGCCGAACATCAGCGGCCGGCCGCTGTCGAGCGCGATCTTGCGCAGGTGCGCGAGGCACTCGCGTTGCGCCGCGCCGCTGGAGATGTCCGGGCCGACCTGGAAGATGCCGGCATCGAGTTCGGCGAGCACGTCTACGAGCGACTCGATTTCAGTCCAGTCTGCAATGCGGCTGGCCACCGGCGAGCCGTCGGGGGTCATGTGGGTGTTGGCGCGCGAAGTCGACAGACCGAGCGCGCCGGCGCGCATGGCCTGCCTGACCGCGTCGCGCATCTGCTTCAGGTCTTCGGCGGTCGACTGCTCGGTGAGCGCGCGCTTGCCCATCACATACATCCGCAGCGCCGAGTGGCCGATGTAGGCGCCGTAGTTGATTGCCTTCGGCATTCGTTCGACGTGGTCGAGGTACTCCGGAAACGTTTCCCAGCTCCAGTCGATGCCGGCGAGCATCGACTCAATGGGGATGTCTTCGACCGCCGTGAGGCAGCGCGCGAACCACTCGCGTTCCTCGGGCTTGCAGGGGGCCAGCGCAAAGCCGCAGTTGCCCATCACCACCGAGGTCACGCCGTGCCAGCAAGAGCAGCTGCCCTGCGCATCCCACGACACTTGCGCATCCATGTGCGTGTGGCCGTCGATGAATCCTGGCGAGACGATCATCCCTTCGGCGTCGATCGTCTCCTTCGCGGTTTCGCGGATGCGGCCGATCTCGGCGATCCGTCCATCCATGACGCCGACGTCGGCGCGAAACCGCGGCCGGCCCGAGCCGTCCACTACCGTGCCATTGCGAATTACGAGGTCAAGGGCCATGCGTGTCTCCGTCGCAGCGAGCCGTGGGCTCGTCACCACCAGAATAGCGCTCCGACACCCCAAATTGCGACGGTCGTGATTGCTGCTGCGAAACAGGGCCGGTCTTGTGGTTCGGGAAATCGAGCGGAACCCAGCATAATCCGGTGGGGAAGAAATCGTGCCCGGTCCGGTGGGCCGGCAAACAAGCGCGTTCAACCAGCGGAGAAGAAAATGCCTTACGCCCTGTCCAACGGCGTGCGCCTGTACTACGAAGAGTCCGGCAAGGGCACGCCGATCGTTTTCGTCCACGAGTTCGCCGACGACCTGCGCGGCTGGGACGCGCAGGTCCGCTACTTCGGCCGGCGCCACCGATGCATTGCCTTCAACGCGCGTGGCTATCCGCCCTCGGACGTGCCGAAGGCGGTGTCGAAGTATTCCCATGTGATCGCCACCGACGACATCGCCAATGTCATGCGCCATCTCAAGCTGCCAAAAGCGCACATCGTCGGCAGCTCGATGGGCGGCTATGCAACGGTCCAGTTCGGGCTTCGGTACGCGCGCATGGCGCTGTCGCTGACCGCGGTCGGCGTCGGATACGGCGCCGACCCGGACAAGCGCGCGCAATTTCTCGCGGACACGGAAGTCTTTGCGCGGCGCTTCGAGGAACTGGGCACGGCCGAGGCGATCAAGCCCTACCAGGTCGGCCCTTCGCGGGTGCAGCTCCTTAACAAGGATCCGCTCGGGTTCAAACATTTCTGCGCCGAGTTCGCGAAACACTCCGCCCTGGGTTCGGCCAACACGCAGCGCGGCATCCAGATGAAGCGGCCGTCGATCTACAGTCTTGAGCGCGGCCTCGCCAGGCTCAGGGTCCCGATGCACGTGATGACCGGCGACGAGGACAACAACTGCCTCGAACCCGGCATCTTCATGAAGCGCGTTTGCCCGTCGGCGTGGCTCACAGTGGTGCCCAACACAGGGCATGCGGTGAATGTCGAGGAGCCAGATCTCTTCAACCGGCTGACCGCGGAGTTCATTGCGCAGGTGGATTCAGGCCGTTGGCGGCCGCGCGACCCGCGTTATTACAACAAGTCGACGATGCTCAGGAAGTGACGGGCGTTCGCCAAGCGCCCGGATGCGATCCTATGGAAGCCGCAGACATCGGTGTCTCCAGCGTAGTTGTGGCGATCCCCATCACGGCGTCGCCTCTTGAACGAAGCGCCGGTTGAGTCCCGCTCTGCCGGGCCTTCTCGAAGCCGATAGCAGCAAAATGTAGCCAATTAAGCTACGTTCGTAGCATAATTAGCTTCATTATGCTCGCCACGCTTCTCCTCGGCGCCTACCGGCGCCGCGTGCTCGGCCTTCTGCTCCTGCAGCCGGACCGGACATTTCACGTTCGCGAAATCGCACGCCGGACCGAGACCTCGCCGGGCACCCTGCACAAGGAACTCTCGCGCCTGGCGCAGGCGGGCCTGCTAACGCGCGAGAAGGTCGGCAACCAGGTCCGCTATGGTGCCAATCGCCAGTGTCCGATCTTCGCTGAGCTCGCCGGCATTCTGCGTAAAACCTCGGGGTTGGCCGATGTGGTCCTCGATGCTCTCGAGCCCCTTTCGCGCCACCTCAAGATCGCGCTGGTTTTCGGTTCGGTGGCGCGCGGCGAGGAACGAGCCGGCAGCGACGTGGACTTGCTGCTCGTCGGAAGTGTAGGCTTCGCCGATGCCGTGAAAGCCCTGCACCCGGCGCAGGAGAAGGTCGGGCGGGAGATCAACCCTGTGGTGATGACCGCCGCCGAGTTCCGCAAGAAAGCCCGCGAGCCTTCCCTGCGCGAAGTGCTGGCCGGTGAAAAGCTGTTCCTGATCGGAGACGAGGATGAGCTTGGAAAACTTGCTGGCGATCAATCGCCTGGCAAGGCATGAGGCAAACCCCGAAGCAGCCCTGAAGCTCCTGGCGGCGGCGCAGCGCAACCTTGCTGATTCGCGTGCCGGCAACATCTCGGCCGAGAACCGCTTCGACGCCGCCTACAAGGCCATCATGCAATGCGCCACGGTCGCGCTCTGGATGCAGGGCTACCGCACGCCGACCAGCGAAGCGGGGCATCACCAGACCACCCAGCAGACCCTGCCGCTCACCCTGGGCCTCGGGCAGGACACCGTGATCGTGCTCGACAAGCTGCGCAAGCAGCGCAATCTTGCGGACTATTCGGGGGACACCGTGAGCAACGCGGCGTTGGCCGAATGCGTGTCTCAGGCCGCCGCACTGATCAAGCTGGTCAAGGGTCGCGTGAAGGAGCGTTGGCCCAAGGCCTAGGATCCTTCAGTGCCCGCCATCGTGCTGGATACGGGAGGCGGGGTCGTGCCATTTGGGGAGAAGCTGTGGGCTGTGCCACTTTCGGTGTGGTGGGCGGGGCGCCGTAGCGGGCTTGATCTGTCTCGGTTCCTGGTAATACTTAGTTCACTTAATAGTTTATAATCGACCCATGATAAAGCTGAACATCCACGAAGCTAAAACCCATCTCTCGAAGTACCTTGCACGGCTGGAAAAGGGCGAGACCATTGTCCTGTGCAAGCGCAATACGCCGATCGCAGAGATCAGGCCACTTCCCGCTACGCGCAAGAAACCCCGCCGGCTCGGGCTTGGTAAGGGCACAGTCACGATAGCTGCCGGGTTTTTCGATCCGCTGCCGGACGAACTGCTTGACCTTTTCGAGGACAAGCGCAGTTGAGGCTGCTGCTCGACACCTGCACCTTTCTGTGGGCAGTAGACGAACAGGCCGAGCTGTCGGCCAAGGCGCGCTCGGTGGTCACTGACCCTGAAAACCAAGTGTACGTCAGCGCGATTTCCGCCTGGGAGATCGCCCTTAAGCAGGAGCGGGGCAACCTGACCCTTGCCGAACCCGCGCAACGCTTCGTGCCGAAGTATCGAGAAATGCTCGGCTTTCTCGAACTCGCCCTGGACGAGGTCTCCGCACTGCACTCCTGCAGTTTGCCCCCGATTCACCGGGACCCGTTTGACCGCATGCTCGTATGCCAGGCCATCGAGCATGGGCTGGTCATCGTGACGCCAGACGCCCATATCACCCGCTATCCGGTTCGCACGCTCTGGTAAGCGTTTGACTGGGCTGGCGGCTCTTAGCGATTTGCAGACCAAACGCGCAGTTGCGAAATGCGGCATTCTGGCGCACGGATTCCTGCGCGTGCGCTGTGCCGACTGCGCACACGAGAAGCTGGTGGCGTTCTCGTGTCCCCCAAGGGGACTTCCTTCGGGGCGCAAACGACGGGGATTCTGTCCCTCGTGCGGCGCGCGGCGCATGGCAGAGAGCGCGGCGGCTCTGGTTGACGAGGTCATCCCGCGCGTGCCGGTCAGGCAATGGGTGCTGTCGTTTCCGATCCCGCTGCGTATTCTGTTCGCGGCACACCCCGAGCTGCTCGCGCCGGTGCTGCGCATCATCCACCGCGTCATCGCGGGTTTTCTGCTCAAGCAGGCGGGGCTGAAACGCTCAACAGCCGACACCGGCGCGGTCACCCTCATCCAGAGATTCGGATCGGCGGCCAATCTGAACATCCATCTGCACTGCTTGGTGCTCGATGGCGTGTATCGGCGCACCGAGAGTGAACCGGTCTTCCAGGAAGTGCGTGCGCCCACCGGCGCTGAGATGCAGGGTTTGCTCGAGAAGATCGTCGCGCGCCTGATGAAGATGCCGACCCGACTTGGCACTCTCGTGGCAGAGGAGGGCATGACCTACCTGGCCGACAGAAGGTGCTGGGCCTGCGAACCGTGCCGCGCCGAGATGAGAAAGCCACGGCGGGCCTGTGCACGGATGCGCACGGCTTCAGCCTGCATGCCGGGGTGCGCTGCGGCGAGCAGCAGCGCAAGGAACTCGAACGCCTGTGCCGCTACATCACCCGTTCGGCGATCGCCAACGAGCGGCTTAAGCGCGATGGCGCGGGTAACGTCGTGCTGCAACTAAAGAGCCCCTGGCGCGACGGCACCACGCACATCGTGATGTCGCCGCTGGAATCCATGCAGCGCCTGGCGGCTCTGGTGCCGCGCCCGCGCTTGCACCTGATCCGTTTCCACGGGGTGCTCGCGCCCAATGCCGGGCTGCGTGCGGAGATCGCGCCGTGCTCGGCGCAGCAACCAAGTGAACACGCCGAGGGGAACGCGCAGCCCTCGGCGCGCATGGGCTGGGCGCGTCTTCTCAAGCGCGTTTTCGACCTCGACCTCGAACACTGCCCGCAGTGTGGGGGTGAGTTCAAGATCATCGCCGCCATCGAGGAGCCTGCGGTGATTGTCAGGTTCCTCACGCACCTGGGCTTGCCGGCGAGAGCCCCGCCGCGCTCACCGGCACGGCCGCCGGCGCTCTTCCAGGCAGTCTGATATTCAAGACAAGACGCATGGCTGACGATCCGGCGCGGCCGGCGCTCGCGTATGGCGGCCGGAGTGCCTCGAAATCGGTCACGACGGGTCGCCGCAGAGGCCGACAAGATGGACTGCGGGGTGGGCCGCTGCGGCGAGGTTGCGCCCATGCCGGGTGGACACTCAAGCCGGGCGTGGCGCCCGCGGCGACCGGAACCCGTTGGCAGGCGCCACGCCAAACGCGCGGCCCGCAACGCTTTCGATCTCCTTCCAGCCGTGGATCGACACGCTTTCGCGCGCTTGCGCTGTGGCGCCGCCATACAGCAAAGCGCCTTCGCCGCCCGCTGCCAGGCGGAGAAATTTTTGCAGCGGCGCGAGCCAATCCCCGGCGATGGTCTGTCCGGCCTTGAATTCCACCGGATAGAGGAGTTCGCCCCGGTCCACCAGCAGATCAATTTCGTCGCCGTGGTTGTTGCGCCAGAAATACAGCGCCGGGCTCAACGCGCGGTTGGCGCGAAACTTGACGAACTCGGCCACCGCCCAGGTTTCAAACAGAGGACCGCGCATCGCGCCAAGCCCGATCTCGCCCGCTGACTGCACACCTGCGAGCCAGGCCGCCAGACCGCAATCATAGAAGTAGAGCTTCGGCGCCTTCACCAGACGCTTGCCGAAATTGCGCGCATGCGGTGGCAGCAGAAACAGGACATAGCTGGCTTCCAGGATCGAGATCCACGCTTTCGCAGTGTTGTGCGTGATGCCACAGTCTGCGGCGAGGCCCGACAGGTTTAGTGTCTGGCCGGTGCGCGCTGCGCACATGCGCACGAACCTGCGAAAAGTGCCCAGATCGCGCACATTCACCATCTGTCTCACGTCGCGCTCGATGTAGGTCGCCACATAGTCGGCATACCAGTCGCCGGGCGGCACGGCGCGGTCGATCACCGGCGGATACTGTCCACGCCACAACATCGTTTCAAGATCAGGCAGCTTTCGTGCCGTGGCGAGCTCGGTCAGACAGAAGGGCAACAAATGCACCAGTCCAACGCGCCCCGCCAGCGTTTGGCTGATGCCGGAAAGCAGTCCGAACTGCTGCGAACCGGTGAGGACGAACTGACCCAGCTTGCGCTCCGCGTCGACACGCGTTTGCAGGTAGGAGAAAAGGTCCGGGACGCGCTGCGCTTCGTCGATGACCGCGCCGTCCGGGTACTGGGCGAGAAAGCGGCGCGGATCGCCTTGCGCAAAGTGGCGCGTGTCCGGATCTTCGAGGCTGACATAGGGCTTATGCGCGAACACCGCACGCGCGAGCGTCGTCTTGCCCGATTGGCGCGGGCCGGTCAACGCGACGACCGGGTAATAGCCGGCGAGTCGCCTCAGGGTGGCGGCGGCAGCGCGAGGAATCATGCGCGATGATCGGACCATTTGTACATATTGTCAATTGAATTTACAATTTGTACACGCGGTGTTTTGTACGCTCCTGCTGTAGAACGCGTATTTCTTTCTCGCCAGCTGGTGAACCACCATCAGGCCAGATAGCCGTGTTCCATGCGCAACAGAATATCCTCCACCTGCTTTGACCCGATATTGGTACGCATGAGTTCGTGGGGGATCTCATTGCCAAGGGCGGATTGCGACTTGGAAAGCCACGCTCTCGAATTCTCCGCGTCTTCGAGGATTTCTTCCGCAAGTCCCATGATCTTCGCGGTGCGCACGAGGCGGTCGGAGGACACCGGGTCGAGCAGCTTGTCCGGGTCGTCCTGCCATCGGATGAAAGTCTTCTCGCTGACCCCGAGCGCTTTGCTCATTTGGATGTCGTTCAACCCGGTGTGCTTCTTGAAATAAATGACGCATCCGACCGGGAGGCCCGAAACGATCGAACGGTGGAGATCGAGGGCGGATTTCCACGCGGATCCACCCACGACTTTCTTTCCGCCAAGGCGCCGGAAGATCCGGGACAGTTCAGACATGACTGGCTCCAATTGGCATGACATTTCTATGTATCAAAACTGAACTTAACTACTCGCCGACAACGCCTTCATCACCGCATACAAGTCCGACTTCCCTTCGAACCCGATCCCTGGAAGGTCGGGCATGGTGACGTAGCTGTTCTCTACCTTCACGCCGTCCGGGAATCCGCCAAAGGGCTGGAACAGGTCGGGATAAGACTCGTTGCCGCCGAGGCCCAATCCCGCCGCGATGTTCAGCGACATCTGATGTCCGCCGTGCGGGACACAGCGGCTCGCCGACCAGCCGTGCTGCTTGAGCATTTCCAAAGTGCGCAGGTACTCGACCAGCCCGTAGCTCAGCGCGCAGTCGAACTGCAGCCAGTCGCGGTCGGGGCGCATTCCGCCGTAGCGGATGAGGTTCCTCGCGTCCTGCATCGAGAACAGGTTCTCGCCGGTGGCCATGGGGTTCTTGTAGTAGTTGCGCAGCGCCGCCTGCAACTCGAAGTCGAGCGGGTCGCCCGGCTCCTCGTACCAGAAGAGGTCGTACTGGGATAAAGCTTTGGCATACGCGATCGCAGTGTCAAGGTCGAAGCGGCCGTTCGCGTCGACGCACAGCCGCTGGCCGTCCTCGAGCACCGAGAGGACGGAATCGATGCGGCGCAGGTCTTCGCTTAGCGACGCGCCGCCGATCTTGTAACTACTCGCCCCCTTGGGCATAAAGTTTTCCTGACAGCGCCATTTGGATAGCGACCAGCGGGTTGTAGCCCTGATAGGCCATGGTTTGCAAATAGCTTGAGATGCGGCAATAGGCGGCTGCGTAACGTGCCTGTCGAAAGCAACCT
>CANKMT010000034.1 GCA_947482825.1 Betaproteobacteria bacterium
CGCGAAATGCTGGGAGAGGAGGTGGAGCTCGACGTGTTCCAGGACATGCCGGCCGTGTGGACCGAGCCCGAGCACGAATGGATGCAGCGCATTTTCTCGATCTGCGCGAAAACCTTGGGCGAAAAGCCCGAGCCGCGCACCGTCAGCTACAACAGCGACGCAGGCAACTTCCTCAAGCAATGGCGCGGCGCGCCCACGGTCATCCTCGGTCCGGGCGAGCCCGCCATGGCCCACCAGACCGACGAGTATTGCCGCATGTCGCGAATCCGCGAGTCGGTCGCGATCTACGAAGAGATCATCCGCGACTGGTGCGCACTCTGAATATATGCGGGTCGCGTGCGCGCCGAAGGCCTTTCCGGCAGGGGGAAAAATTCGGTTTTGCCTTATAATTCACGGCCCTGGCAGACTTTTTTGGCCCCCATGACCTGCTTCGAACCCGAATGACGCTGTTCGCTCTGGGCCTGAATCACCAGACCGCGCCGCTTGCGATCCGCGAGCGAGTCGCGTTTGCCACCGAAGCGCTTTCGAATGCGGTTGGCGAACTCATGCGCGCGCGCCCGGTGAAGGAGGCCGCGATCATTTCGACCTGCAACCGCACCGAGCTGTATGTCTCGGCCGGCGAGGCCGGTCTGGCCGCCGACTGGCTGGCCGAGTACCACCGGCTGCCGGCCGGCGAACTCAAGCCTTACCTCTATACCCTTCCGGAGGAGGAAGCCGTGCGCCACGCCTTCCGCGTTGCGTCGGGCCTCGAGTCCATGGTGCTCGGCGAGCCGCAGATCCTCGGGCAAATGAAAGAAGCGGTGCGCGCGGCCGAGACGGCAGGCACTCTCGGCACCACTCTGCACAAGCTGTTCCAGAAATCGTTTGCCGTGGCTAAGGAAGTGCGCACGACCACGCAGCTTGGCGCGCATAGCGTGTCGATGGCCGCGGCGACAGTCAAGCTCGCCGCGCGGATCTTCCCTTCGATCGGCGAACAGAACGTGCTTTTCATCGGCGCCGGCGAAATGATCGAACTCTGCGCCACGCACTTCGCGGCGCATGGCCCGGCCCGATTGACGGTGGCCAACCGCACGCTGGAGCGCGCCACGTCGCTCGCGCACCGATTCAGCGGCGGGGCGATCGAACTGCGCTCGCTCCCGGATCACCTGCACGAATACGACATCGTCATCTCCTGCACCGCCAGTTCGCTCCCGATCCTCGGCAAGGGCCTCGCGGAGCGCGCCCTCAAGGCGCGGCGTCATCGCCCGATGTTCATGGTCGACCTCGCCGTCCCGCGCGACATCGAGCCCGAAGTCGGTGAACTCGACGATGTCTTCCTCTACACGGTCGATGACCTTTCCGGCATCGTCTCGGCCAACCTCGACGCGCGCCGTTCGGCGGTCGAGCAGGCCGAGGCAATCATCGAGACCCAGGTCGGCCAGTTCATGCATTGGATGGCTGCGCGCGAAAGCGTTCCGCTGATCCGCGCGCTGCGCGAGCAGGCCGAGCAGGCGCGCGGGCACGAAGTCGATCGCGCGATGCGTCTTCTTGCGCGGGGCGATGACCCCAAGCAGGTGCTCGAAGCCCTCTCGCAGGGCCTCACGAACAAACTCATGCACGCCCCGACGCAGGCGCTCAACGACGCGCAGGGCGAGGAGCGCCGCGCGCTGACCGACCTGGTTGCGCGCCTGTTCCACATTTCGCGTTAGCTGGCCGCGCGCCTTACCGCCATGGTTCGCCCATGAAAGCCTCATTGCGCGCAAAGCTCGAGCAGCTCGCCTCGCGCCTGCAGGAGCTCGATCGGCTGCTTTCCGAGGAATCGGCGGCCAAGGACATGGACAGCTTCCGCAAGCTGGCGCGCGAGCATTCCGAACTGTCCGAAGTCGTCAGGCTCTTCACGGGTTTCAGGCAGGCCGAGAACGACGCAGAGGCGGCGAAGGACATGGCCTCCGACCCGGAGATGCGCAGTTTCGCCGATGACGAGCTCAAGGCGGCCCGCGAACGCATGGAGTCCCTCGGCGCCGACCTGCAGAAGGTCCTGCTCCCCAAGGACCCGAACGATGAAAAGAACACCTTCCTCGAAATCCGCGCCGGCACTGGCGGGGACGAGTCCGGCCTTTTCGCGGCTGACCTGCTGCGCATGTACACGCGGTTCGCCGAGCGCCAGGGCTGGCAGGTGGAATTGGTCTCGGCGAGCAACTCGGAGCTCGGCGGCTACAAGGAGGTGATCGTCAAGCTCATAGGGCAGGGCGCGTACTCGAAGCTCAAGTTCGAATCCGGCGGCCATCGCGTGCAGCGCGTGCCGGTGACCGAGGCGCAGGGGCGCATTCACACCTCGGCGTGCACGGTGGCGGTGATGCCGGAGGTCGACGAGATCGACGACGTGGTCCTCAATCCGGCAGAGATGCGGATCGACACTTTCCGCGCTTCCGGCGCGGGAGGCCAGCACATCAACAAGACCGACTCGGCGGTCCGCATCACGCACCTGCCCACCGGCATCGTGGTGGAATGCCAGGACGGGCGCTCGCAGCACAAGAACAAGGCGCAAGCCCTGTCGGTGCTGGCTGCGCGCATCAAGGACCAGCAGATGCGCGAACAGTCGGCCAAGACCGCGGCGACACGCAAGTCCCTCATCGGGTCGGGCGATCGGTCGGAGCGCATCCGCACCTACAACTTCCCGCAGGGCAGGATGACCGACCACCGCATCAACCTGACCCTCTACAAGCTCGATCGCATTATGGATGGCGAACTCGACGACATCTTCAATGCGCTGGCCACCGAGCTGCAGGCCGAACAGCTCGCGGAATTGTCGGAAGTGCA
This sequence comes from Betaproteobacteria bacterium, assembly GCA_947482825.1. Taxonomy (GTDB): domain Bacteria; phylum Pseudomonadota; class Gammaproteobacteria; order Burkholderiales; family SG8-39; genus SZAS-79. Next base: position 2,800 of record CANKMT010000034.1, read on the forward strand.
AACGCCCGGGCGGGTCGCCGGGTGACCGTGGTCGAGGCCCTCGCGGGGAGCGGCATCGACGTGGCCGAAGCGCGCATTCTGCTGGAACACGCGAGCGGGTTTTCGCGCGCAACGATGGCCGCCCACCCCGAGTACTTCCTGAACGATGTAGCTGCCGATGCTTTTTCCTCGGCAGTTGCACGCCGCCGCAACGGGGAGCCGGTCGCCTATCTGGTCGGCGAGCGGGAATTCCACAGCCTCGCGTTGAACGTCACGCCGGAGGTCCTGATTCCGCGGCCCGAGACCGAGCTCCTGGTGGATTTCGCAATCGACTTCCTTCCACGCGGTGGGACGCTGGCCGATCTGGGCACCGGATCGGGCGCGATTGCGTTGTCGGTCAAGCTCCAGCGGCCGGATGCGAGCGTTAGCGCGGTCGAACGCAGTGCCGCCGCCCTAGAAGTCGCGCGGGCCAATGCCTCCCGCCACCGTCTCGAGATCGAGTTCCTGCATGGGAGCTGGTTCGATCCGCTCGCAGCGCGCCGGTTCGATGTCGTTGTCTCGAATCCGCCCTATGTCGCCGAGGGCGACCGGCACCTCGCGCAGGGAGATTTGCGCTTCGAGCCTCGCAGCGCGCTGGTCGGAGGGGTCGATGGGCTCGACGAAATCCGCAAGATCGTCGCTGCCGCGCCGGGGCACCTCAATCGGGGGGGGTGGATTGCGATCGAGCATGGGCAGGGTCAGGACGACGAGGTACGGAACCTGCTTGGGCAAGCGGGCCTTGAATCGGTGTCTTCGTTGCCCGATCTGGCGGGTATTGCACGCATCAGCGTCGGAAAGTACAATCCTGAGTAATTTAATCAAGTAATTTCGTTTCCTTTTTTCGAGGCGACCATGGAAATCCAGCAAGTCATCAAAGGGCAAGTCACCGGCAACCCGGTCGTGCTGTACATGAAAGGCACCCCGCAGTTCCCGCAATGCGGGTTTTCGCAGACTGCGATTCAAATCCTCAGCGCTTGCGGCGTGAAGAGCCTGTTCACCGTCAACGTGCTCGAAGAGCCCGAGATCCGCCAGGGCATCAAGGAGTTCGCCAACTGGCCGACGATCCCGCAGCTCTACGTCAACGGCGAATTCGTTGGCGGTTCGGACATCCTGCGCGAGATGTACCAGGCGGGCGAGCTGCAGAAATTGCTCGAGCCGCTGGTCGCCAAGCAGCCGGCCTGACACTCCCGTCCGGCGCCTCAGGCGCTGGGCAGCCGGGGGTCATCCGCACGGCTGTCGTCACAGTGCCTCAGTGAGGATGTTGGCGATGTGCTGGCGTTCGCCGAGCAAGCGGACGACATCAAGGTGAGTGTCGCGCTCGAAGTAGAACCAGAGCAATGGGAAGCCCGTTAACCGCCAACTGCGCAGACCGGGAATGTCGATTGCCGTCCCAAGTGCCGGCGAGCCGATGCCCGGGTCAAGTTCGAGTTGATCGAGCGCCGCATTGGAGGCGCTCACAAAACGTACCGCGACTGTGCTACCGGCTTCTTTGCGGTAGTACCGGACCTCGGCCTGGCGGTCACGCACCGCCTGTGGACGAAGAATCGCTGACTTCAATCGCCGAAATCAATCGACAGTGCCGCGGGCAATGGCAAGCAACGCTTCGTTGTCCGCTTTGCTCCTTGGCAGTCCGGGGCCGGACGCGAGCCCTTCCTCGATCAAGTCACGCAGTCGTTTCCTGGCTTGGTCGTCCTGGTCCTTACGCACCAGATCGCGGATGTATTCGCTGGTATTCCCGTAGTTGCCGGCAGACACGCGCGCGTCAATATAGGCACGCATCGCTTCCGGCAGGGCGAAACTCATCGTTTGTCGGCTCATTCGGAAATGATGGCGATTGTGACAACTATTGTCAAGATCGCGCGTTCTCGGGACCTCGACTGGGTTCAGTTGCTCTGACCGGTAGGCAATTGCTGCCAAATTTTCAGCAAAGGCTAGAGCTGGAGCCGCAAAGCAGTCAAATTGCTGCCATTCGTAGTTCGCGGTTTCAGTCCACTGCAGCCGCCACCGGAAGCGCGCACATACCGGAGATTTTCTGCGCACAACCAGGTGCGGGTGGGCGCGCACGATGCAGAGAGCTGATCTTCGGAGCTCGCAACGACCCTGCCCTTCACCGCGTTTCGAACTGAATCCGATACCGTAATCCCACCGGGCTCGGCCAGGCCCTCCAGTCGCGCGGCGATGTTCGCGCCGCCGCCATACACCGTGCCGTCAGCCCTTTCGATTGCGTCGTCCATGTGAACGCCGATTCGAATACGCTTGCGGCGATCTTCGGACACCGAGCTTGCCGGTGCATTGAGCTCCTGTTGGATAGCGATCGCTGCCGACACCGCGCCGGTCGCAATATCGAAAACGGCCAGCACAGAATCGCCGGCCATGCCGATCACGCGGCCCTGGTTCGATTCGATAACCGCTTTGCCCTCGCTGCCCTTGGCTCAGCCGGCCATGGCCTTCACATGCCCTTGTCCCGCGTATTTCCGAATCCGTTCGTCGCGCGTGACGATAACCGCGTTTTTCAGGCGCGCGGTAGCCACCAGAAAGCGATCCGCCGGGTCGGCGTGGAATGCTCCCGGCAAAGCACAGCTTTCGACGGCGATGCCGGGCTCGAGCCCGACCAGTTCGATATCCGGCCGATCGAGGGCCTGCCTGATCCAGTCAGACACGGGAATCGGCAATTCGAGCCGCCCTTTCGCCACCAGCATCGCAATTTCCCAAACCGAAATCACGGAGATCTGGATTGCGTTGCGTGATCCGGCTTCTTCGATCGCCCGCAGGGCGAGCGGCCTGATGCGTCGCGAATCTCCGTGCGCCAGCCAGATCCAGACGTGTGTGTCGAGCAAAAGAGGAAAATCCGTCTTCATTTGTCACGGCGTTTGCCGGTGCGGGGATACAGGTTAGGCTCGGTCCCCGCCTGCGCCTCCCATTCGACGCCGACGGGGCTTTCAACGTCACCCACGTAGGCGATTGTTCCGGCCATGTACCCCAACAACGGCTGTCGCCGTTCGGGCTCCACGGCGACCAGCTTCGCAACCGGCTTGCCGCGCTTTGTGATCACGATTGGCTTGCGCGTTTTCGCGATCTCGTCCATGAGCTTCAGGCACTTGGCCTTGAACTGGGCCGCGGAAATCTCCATTGGTGCTCCCTTAGTGACCATATGATATGGTCATGAGACTACGCCTGCTCGGCGAGCGATGCAAGCGGGGTCCGCTACGTCCCGGCCCGCACTACGCTCCATGGCTTGCGCAAAGCCGCAACGATGCTGAGCGCGGTGATGCGGCCGGTCTTTGTCACTGACGTTGACGTTGCCCGGCATGAGCATCTGGTGCGGTACGGCGGCTGGTACTCCGGCTGCGCCCAGATCAATGTGGCAAAATGCCACACCTATCCACACTCAACCAGGATTGCGCCGATGGCGAAGTCGGTCAGGATCTCGGATCCGCTGTTCGAGCACGCGACGCTCGAATCCACGCTCATGCACCGGTCGATTGCGATGCAGATCGAGTACTGGTGCGCCCTGGGCAGATCGCTCGAGGCAAGCGGCCTGAGCACCGGCGAACTCAAACGCGCGCTGCAAGGGCCGCGGGCGAAAAAACAGGCGTCGCGCACGAAGGCGCAGGCGTCGCGCAGCGTCCCCGAAGCGAGAATGTGGGCCGAGAAGCGCCAGCGCCAGCGGCGCGACCGCGCGGCGATCGTCAGCGGAGAAGCGACGCCCGAGTCGATGTATCTGATCCCGCCCAAGCTTGCTCGGACCGCAATCGTCCGATTCAAGGACGTGGATTTCGATGACTGAGCGTGCGCGCGTCGAAGCCGCGTTCGATCGGGTCCGGTTGGAGAAGCTACTCGCGCTGGCGCAGGACGCCGTTCTCGTAGGCGGGCAGGCGGTCGCTTTCTGGGCCGCTTTCTTCAATCTTCCGGTGCCGTCCGAGTTGGGCGCCTACGTAACGAAAGACTGCGACTTTCTGGGCAACCGCACGGACGTGACACGCATGGCAAGCGGCACGCAGGGTGCGGCGTTGTTTCCTCATCGGCGAGGACTCACTGCGCTTGTCGGGCAGGTCAGGATCAACCTGTCGGAGGACGAGTCCCTGAATATCGATGTCCTTCACAGGATTGTTGGATACGACGATAGCCATGGCATACGAAGACGTGCCCAGGAGGTGGCATTGGGTCGGGCGCGTTTCAAGGCGATGCATCCCCTCGATTGCCTCAGGAGCCGTCTGGAGAACCTGCACAAGGTCGCGGAAAAAAGGGGCGAAGCCGGCGCGGCGCAGGCCGAGTTGGTCGCGCGGATCGTCGGGCGCTATGTTGAATCCGCGCTGGAGGGAGGCAATGAACGGCTCGCCCTGAAGGCGATCGAGGGCATAGCGAAATTGGCGTTTGGGGCGGCCGGCAGGTTTGCATTTGGAAATTTCGGCATCGACCCGCTCGAAGCGGTTCCGCTGAACCTGGTCTCCAACCGCAGGTTTCTCGACGTTCGTTGGCCGCAGATCCAGGCCCAGGCGCGCGAGCGGCGCGTGAAACGCTAAATTGGAGGCGGTGAAGACTACACCGCTCATGATCTCCGGCACCGTCAACGTGCTCGAAGAGCCCGAGATCCGCCAGGGCAACAAGGAATTCGCCAACTGGCCGACGCCTCTCCGCGGCCTTTCTCGATTACGCCGACGCGTTCGTCAAACCGCATGCAAAACGAAGCCGACCTGATCGGCGGCGTCAACCTCGAAGTGAAAGACCGCACGCCGGCCTGAAGCGCAATGGCGTCCTCAGCGTGAAATTCTCCCGACATACTTGCGGTTAAACTGTCCGGCCCGCGAAAGAATTGGTCTTGCTTGCGCAGTGAGGTGCTGGGGGACTGTTGGGAGACAATATCGTTCGTCAACGCGGCGCGGAAGGTTGCAACCCGGCCACACCGGGTAGCTGGATCTGAGAGGAGTGCGTGCAATGCAAACCGTGAAACTGAAGGTCAGTGTGCGAAATCACCGTATCGCGGAAGAACTGCCCCCGGAGGTGCCCGATGGTGAGGCCGAAGTCGTCATTCGCTTCCAGGAACAAGCCGCGGTAGATGTGGAGCAGGCGCGCCGGCGCCATCTAGAGGCGTTGTTCGCGAGCATCGATAAGCATCCTTCGAACCGCTCGCGCGAGGATATCGACCGTCAGATCTCCGAAGAGCGAGCCAGTTGGGGAGACTGAGGCGTGCGCGTGTACCTCGACAGCTGTATCGTCATCTACCTGACCGAAGGCAGTGCCGACATGCGCGAGCGGATCGGCCGGCAACTGCTGCGGTCTGCCGAGGCCGCGCCGACGGTGACATTCACCGATCTGTCGCGTCTGGAATGCCGAGTCAAACCGCTGGCTATTGGTAACGCAACCTTGCTGGCGGACTACGAAAGCTTTTTCACGACGCCTGGCTATATGAAGTGTGTGATCGATACCGCCACGTTCGACATGGCCACCGAGCTGCGTGCCCGCTACGGCCTTAAAACTCCGGACGCCCTGCATCTGGCGGCTGCCATCGCCTCGGATTGCGAGGAACTCTGGACCAACGACCAGCGGCTGGTCCGCGCGGCGGACAGTCGAATCCGCATTGTCTCCATCGATCAACTCGCCTGAGAGAGGGTGCGTGATGGCGTAGCCGACGCTCTCGAGCAAGGACGGCCGACACCGGCTCCGGCAAGTGCGAACAAGAACCCACTCAGGTCGCGCTGGTATTTCGCCGGAATCTTCCCGCAAGCCAACATGACCGAGCATGGCGGTCACTCGGACATTTACGATTCCATCCGGGATGCCAACGATAACGGCCGGGGATCGGCTTAGGGGCAATGATTATGAAAGCTGCGCTGCACGTTCTCAACGAACTGGAGGCCGAGGGATGCCTCGGCCGGTATGCGATCGGCGGCGCGATGGGCGCCTTGTTTTACGCCGAACCCGTGACGACGTTCGATCTGGACATTTTCGTCGTTCTCCCCAAAGCGGAAAACGGCCTGCTTACGCTCGAGCCGCTTTACGAAGCCTTGCGCCGGCGAGGCCATGTGCCGGGTGAACACGTGATGATCGAGGGTGTTCCGGTTCAATTCCTCCCGGCGTACAATCCGTTGCTGGAAGAGGCACTTGCCCAAGCCCGGCCGGACGAAGTGGAGGGCGTGCCAACGCGTATCCTGAAGGTCGAGCATCTGATCGCCATCGCGATCCAGACGAATCGCCAAAAAGATCGATTGCGCGTGCAGATTCTATTGAAAGAGGGCAATCCGGATCGGGATGCCCTCGGCGAAATTTGTCAGCGGCATAATTTGAAGCCGCCAACATTGGACGAAGGTGAAGCGCCATGGACACTGCCGAAAATTTGATGCGATCGGCGCTCGCTCACAAGGAGCAGCGCAGAAAGGAGCTCGCGGCCCTGCCGTATGCCGAGAAAATCCGGATCTTGCTGCGCCTACAGCGTATGGCCGACGCTGTTGGTCGTACTCGGGGCGCCGCGCCGCGCGCCTGGAAAATCGACGAACAAACACTAATGCCGCAGACCCGGATCCTGACTGGACGATAGGTGATTTCCTCTCGCGATTAGGCGCTTGTTATTTCGAGGAAGTTCGTCCAAGCAATTTCGCCCACCGTACGTTCCTGAATACCGGCGCCTTGTTCGTGCGGCCTCGGGAGGGGCGTGACCAGCTGCCACCCTTTGGTCTCTTCATCGCCTGCGGTGACCCGCACGAGGGCTTCGCGCGCATCTACTGTGATACCTGCAGCCAAGAGTTCCTGCTCGCCTGGTCGTGCAAGACCCGGTACTTCTGCCCGAGCTGCAACCAGAAGCGCGCGATCCTGTACGGCGAGTGGGTCGAGTGAGAACGTGCTCGCGCCGGTGGCGCACCGGCAGTACGTGTTCACGCTGCCCAAACTCCTGCGTCCAATCTTCAGCCGGCGCCGGGCGTGGCTGGGCGAGCTGTGCCGCATCGCTGCGCGCCTGCTGACCGATGCTTACACTGCAGCCGCCCCCGGCGCACGGCCGGGCCTGATCCTGTTCGTGCAGACCTTCGGGGACCTGGCCAACTTCAACCCACACCTGCAAGTGCTCGCCGTCGATGGCGTGTTCGGGGCCGATGGACGGGAGTGAATTTCCTATCGTTCGACGAGCGCATCGGCGCTCTGCCACAGCGTGCGCCGGCCGCCTCAGTGGTAGTCCTCTTCCTTCTGGTGGCGGACGGCGAGGAGAGTGACAGTCTCCCGGTTCTCGATCTCGAACAGCGCGACATAGCCGGACCCGCCGAAGGGAATGATGAGTTCGCGCAGAAACGGGTTGCGGTCACCGCCCAGGGCCCAGTGGCACGAAAACGCAAACACCTCGAGCAGTTCGATCGCCTTCGCGACCGCCGCCCGGGCTTTTTCGGCTGCCGCGGAGTCCTGCGCCAGAAGAAAATCGAACAGGCGCAGCAGGTCCGCTTCCGGAGTAAAGCGGACCTTGAACCGGTTCATGCCGCCGCTTTGGCACCTGCCCGGCCGATGCGGACCTTGCGCGCCTTGTCCAACCGCCGCGCGAGCTTGCCCAGTACCGCGGCTGCGGAGACGTATTCGCCCGACTTTCTGGAGGCCTGGCCCGATGCCAATCCGCGCTCGATGAAAGCTTTCTGGGCAAGGCGGAACTCGACATTGCGGCGCACCGCATCCTCGACGAATCCGGACAACGTCTCGCCGGACTGGAGAACCTCTTCGGCGGCGTGACGCAGTTCAGGCGAAACCCGGACCGCAGGAATTGGAGTGGTTTTCATGAACATCCTTTGCGTTGCATTTCAGGCGCTGGTCAGCCGCGTGTTTGCCAGGTTCAGCCGCTCCACCAGGATGCGGATGAACGCCCGGTCGAATTTGAGCCTGCAGGTTTCGCTCGCATTCAGCAGGTCCTCCACCCTGATGCGCACCAGGCGCGATTCGACGTTGGCGGCGATGCTCGCACCGCGGTCTTTCGAGGTTTCGGACAGGTAGGCCATTTCCCCGAAGCATTCGCCGGCGCCGAGCACGTTCAAGAGCTTCTTGTTCTTGGTCACCTTGACCTCGCCGGAAACGATCAGGCAGAAATGGTCGCCCGGCTTGCCTTCGCGCATCAGCGTCGTGCCCGCGGGGACTTTCGCCCACAGTCCGATGGCCACGACCTCCCAGAGCTCGGGGTCGGAAAAGCGGCGAAAGAAACCCATGGCGCGAAGCGCGTTGAATTTCTCGCTGTCGGCAAACTCCTCGCTCTTGCGTGACAGGCTCTCGGCGCGAAAGGCTTCGGCGAGGTCTTTGGCGAAATCCTCCCACGTCTGGTAGCGCCGCGCCTGGTCCTTTTGCATCGCCTTGCGCACGATCCGGTCGACCGACATCGGGATGCCGTCGCGCACCGACGAAGGCGGCGCCGGATCGGTCGTGGTGATCTGGTAGATCATGCTGAAATTGTTCGACGCCTGGTAAGGCAACTGGCCGGTGAGCAACTGGTACATCACGACGCCAAGCGAATAGATGTCGGTCTGCTGCGAAAGCGGCTGCTCGCGGATCTGTTCGGGCGACATGTAGGCCGGCGAGCCGACCCCGGTGACCTGCGTGGTGTCGATTCCCGCTGAGAGCGCAAGGCCGAAATCCGAGATCCTGATGTCGGTGGGCCCCGACATCAGGATGTTCCCGGGCTTGATGTCGCGGTGCGTGATGCCGAGCTGGTTGGCGTACGAAAGCGCACGCGTGCACTTGAAGACGATCTCGACGATCTTGTCGATCGGCAGCAGGTTGTCGGGTGACGTACGCGGCTCGAGCGTCCCGCCGGCCACGTACTCCATGACGATATAGCCCGAGTCCCGCTCGATCACCGCGTCGTAGATCGCGACAATGTGGGGGTGCGAGAGCTTGCCGGCCAGCGCCGCTTCGGCAAGGAAGAGCTTGCGATAGACCCCGCCGCCCGCCCCGTCCCGAAGCGCCTCCGGGAAGATGCGCTTGACCGCGACTGCGCGATCGTTGAACGGGTCATGGCACAGGTAGACCTCGCTGGTGCCGCCTTCGCCGAGCTTCTTCAGTACCGGGTATTTCCCGATCCGCTCGGGTAGCAAGTCCGCCTTTGCCTCGTCCGACATGGAAGGCGCGTGCCTATACGCCGGAAAGACGGATGTTGGCCATGGTCAGACGCTCGACCAGGATCTCCATGAAGGCCCGGTCGAACTTGTGCCTGCAGGCGTCCGAGGCCTGCTCCAGGTTCAGCGTCGGCACGGTGATGACTTTCGCCTCGCCCATGACCGTGACGTCGGCGACCCGCACGGGCGCCGATTTCGCAAGATAGGCCATCTCGCCGAAAGCCTCGCCGGTGCGCAGGAGGTTGAGAAGCTTGCCGCGCTTGGTGATCTTGACTTCGCCCTCGGCAAGGATGCAGAAGAAATCGCCCGGCTCGCCTTCCCTCATGAGCACTTCGCCGGGCCCTGCATTTCGCCACGACGACATGTTGGCGACTTCCCAGAGTTCGGCATCCGTGAAGTTCTCGAAGAATGCGAGGCGGCGCAGGATCTCGAACTTGTCGGTGTCGGCAAACCCGGACTGCTCCTCGCTGGCGCACTCGGTCCGGAAGACGTCGGCCAGGTCGTTGGAGAAAGCCTCCCAGTCCGGGTAGCGGTCGTCGTGCTCCCGCGCCATCGCGCGCAGGATGATCGCTTCGATGCGCGCGGGGATCTGCGGCCGGATCGAGGAAGGCGCCGGCGGATCCATGCTCGTGATCTGGTAGATCAGGCTGAAGTTGTTGCTCGCCTGGAACGGCAGCCGGCCGGTGAGCAGGTGGTACATCACCACGCCCATCGAGTAGATGTCGGTGCGGTGATCGAGCGGATGTTCCTTCACCTGCTGCGGCGACATGTAAGCCGGCGAGCCGATGGCCGCGACCTGGGTGGTCTCGGCGCTCGCGACGAGCGCCGCGCCGAAATCGGCGATCTTCACTTCCGACCCCCCGGCATGCAGGATATTGGCCGGCTTGATGTCCCGGTGGGTGATGCCGTGCCGATGCGCAAACTCCAGTGCGCGCGAGCACTTGAAAGTCATCTCCACCACCACCTCGATGGGCAGCAGGCTGTCGGGCGAGCAGAATCTCTCCAGCGTGCCGCCATCCACATACTCCATGACGATGTAGTTCAGCCTGTCTTCGGCGACCGCATCGTAGATCTGGACGACGTGCGGGTGCTGCAGCTTGCCCGCGAGAGAGGCTTCGTTGACGAACAGCTTCTTGAAGAGCTTGCCCTGCGAAGGGTCGTCGAAAACGTCGGTGGACACGACCTTGACCGCCACGTCGCGGCCGTTGAACGGGTCATGGCACAGGAAGACTTCCGACGACGCACCGCTCCCCAGCCGCTTGATGACCGGGTACTTGCCGATGCGCTCCCGGAGCGGGGCTTCGCTCATGCGCGGGCCAGCCTTCTCTTGCCGCGCGCCACGGCAAGGCGCACCTGCGCCGGCGCAGTGCCCCCTCGGTGCTTGCGGCGCGCGACCGAACCTTCCAGTGTCAGCCAATCGAACACGTCCACGCCTATCCGGGGCGAGAAGTCCCTGAGCGCGGCCAGCGGGAGGTCGGCCAGGTCGCATCCCTTCTGTTCGGCGGCGCGAACCGCACGCGCCACGATCTCATGCGCGTCGCGGAAAGCCACGCCCTTGCCAACGAGGTAGTCGGCGAGGTCGGTCGCGGTCGCAAAACCCTCGAGCGCCGCGGCGCGCATGCGATCGGGCACCGGCCGGATCCCGGCGACCAGGTCCGCGAATACGGTAAGGCAGTCGCGCACCGTGTCGATGGTGTCGAAGAGCGGTTCCTTGTCTTCCTGGTTGTCCTTGTTGTAGGCAAGGGGCTGGCCCTTCATGAGGGTCAGCAGGCCGACCAGGTGGCCAAACACGCGTCCGGCCTTGCCGCGCACGAGTTCGGGCACGTCCGGATTTTTCTTTTGCGGCATGATCGACGACCCGGTGCAGAAACGGTCCGGGAGGGTGATGAAGCGGTAGCGCGGGCTCATCCATACGATGAGCTCTTCCGAAAAGCGCGAAAGGTGCACGAGGATGAGCGATGCCGCCGCGGCGAATTCGATCGCGAAATCGCGATCGGACACCGCATCTAGCGAATTCTCGCAAATTGACTCGAACCCGAGTTCCTTCGCCACGCTTTCGCGGTCAATCGGGAACGTGGTGCCAGCCAGCGCCGCCGCGCCAAGGGGCAGGCGGTTCACGCGCCTGCGGCAATCGGCCAGCCTCTCGCGGTCGCGCTCGAACATCTCGAAATAGGCGAGCAGGTGGTGCCCGAACGTCACCGGCTGGGCGACCTGCATATGGGTGAAGCCCGGCATCACCACGTCGGCGTACTTCGAGGCCGAGTCGAGCAGTTGGCCCTGGAGCGTGACCAGCGTCGCGCGGATCGAGTCGATCTCGTCGCGCAGGTAGAGGCGCACATCGGTGGCCACCTGGTCGTTGCGCGAGCGCCCGGTGTGCAGGCGCTTGCCCGCATCGCCCACGAGGGCCGTCAACCTTTGTTCGATGTTGAGGTGAACATCCTCGGCTTCCAGCGACCAGGCGAAACGGCCGGCCGCGATTTCCCTGGAGATCGCCGCCATGCCGCGTTCGATCGCCGCCAGGTCGCCCGCCGAAATGATTTTGCGTGCCGCGAGCATGCGCGCATGGGCAAGCGACCCGCGGATGTCCGCGCCGGACAGGCGCTTGTCGAACGAGACGGACGCCGTAAAGCGCTTGACCAGCTCATCGACGGGTTCGGCGAAACGCCCGGACCAGGCCTTAGGCAACCCGGCCGAAGACAGCGTCCCGGCCCTTGCCTTGCGCTTGGAGACGCGCGCTGCGCGCGCCGGGCGCGGTTTTGATTGTCTGGAAGCCATGGGGCATACTGGATGGGTCAGGCGCGACGGATCGCAGCCCCTTTCTGATTCCAACTGCACAACACCCCGGGGCATTCGAGCGTAAGTGCAATGAGTATAAAGCAAAACGCCCATTCCGAAGGGCTGCCGGACTTCCGCAACCTGGGTGTGACCGCGCGCATTCTGGTCGGCGTGAACCTGATCGCGGTCGCCGCCGCCGTGTATGCCGAATCCGGCTTGGCGCGAGGCATGGCGCGATTCGTCCAGGACGCCGCATTTCTCGAGCCCACACTGCTGGCATCGATCGTTGCCCTGTACGTGCTTTCGCCGGTCCTGGCTTCGATGCGCTCCCTGTCGGCCAACGCGATCGCGCTTGGCGCCGTCGTGTCGATTGCCGCGAGCGTCTCCTATGCCACACAGGCCGCGAGCGCCACCGGGGTTGTCGATACCGACAAGATCGCGCGGACGGTTGTGCTGACGGCCCTGGTTGCGGGCGCGTTGCTCGGGTACCTGTGGTTGCGCGCAAAGGCGTTTTCACCGGCGTTGACCGAAGCGCGCTTGCAGGCGCTGCAGGCGCGCATCAGGCCGCACTTCCTTTTCAACAGCCTGAATGCCGTGCTCTCTCTGATCCGGCGCGATCCCAAGCGCGCGGAACGCGCGCTGGAGGATCTGGCCGACCTGTTCAGGGTCCTGATGTCGGACGGACGCAAGTTCGTGCGCCTCGCCGACGAGATCTCGCTGCTTGAGCGCTATGCGAGCATCGAGCAGCTGCGCCTCGGAGACCGGTTGCGGCTCGCCTGGGACATCGACAGCGCGCCGCAGGATGCGCTGCTGCCGCCTTTGGTCCTGCAGCCGCTGCTCGAGAACGCGATCTACCACGGCGTCGAACCTGGCACCGGGGCCGGCGAGATCCTCGTGCAGATCGAGGGCCGGGGCGGCCGGGTGTTCGTGCGGCTGGTCAACCCGTTGCATCCGGGCCCTGCAGAGCGACCCGGCAACCACATGGCGCTGGATAACCTGCGCGAGAGGCTGGCGCTTTTCTTCGATGCCGAGGCCAAGGTCAGTACGCGGGAGGCCGGGGGGCGCTTCCAGGTCGACATCGAATTTCCGCATCTCACGGAGCGGCCGGCCGGGCAGGCCGAAGCGTCATGAGCTCAAAGCCGCTGCGCGTGTTCCTCGCCGACGACGAGCCGCCGGCAAGGAGCCGTATCCGGGAGTTGCTCGAGGACCTTCGTGCCGAATACCCGACCGAGATCGTCGGCGAGGCCGGGAACGGGCCTGAGGTGGTGGAGCGACTGCCCGATAGCGGCGCCGACGTTTTGCTCCTTGACATCAACATGCCTGGGATATCGGGCCTCGAAGTTGCGCGCCACCTGTCCAGGCTCGAGTCCGGGCCGTCGATCGTCTTCGTGACAGCACATGACGAGCACGCGGTCGAGGCGTTTGAGCTGAACGCGCTCGACTACCTTCTGAAGCCGGTGCGCGCAGAGCGCCTTGCCGCCGCGCTGCGAAAGGCGCAGCACGCCGGGCCGCCGCCGCCGGCGTCGCTCGAGCGCGCCCAGTCGGGCCCGCGCGCGCATTTCCCGATTGTCGAGCGCAACCGCATCCATCTCGTCCCGCTGGCGAGCGTCGTGTATTTCAAGGCCGAGCTCAAGTACGTCACGCTTAGAACACGCGAGCGGGAGCACCTCATCGAGGAATCGCTGGTGTCGCTTGAAAGGGAATTCTCCGACGCGTTCGTCCGCGTCCACCGCAACTGCCTCGTGGCGCGCAGTGCGATCGCCGGTTTCGAGCGCGCCGCAAGCGGCGTTGAGGACGAGGCCCACTGGGAGGTGCTGCTCGAGGGCGTTCCGGAGAGGCTGCCGGTCAGCCGGCGGCAATGGTCCGAGGTCCGCAGCATCCTCGGGGAGAAGTGAAGGGCTGGTAGAATCGCGCCTCCTCCAGCATGGCTGCCTCCCAGAAAAGCACGCCGACGAGCGCGTCGGGCACACTCCCCGGGCGAATCGTGATCGCCACGCGCGAAAGCCGACTCGCGCTCTGGCAGGCCGAGCACGTGCGGGCGCGATTGTCTTGCCTTTACGAGAGTTGCCGCGTGGAGCTGCTGCCGATGACGACGCGCGGGGACGAACTGGAGGAGGCCAAGCTTGCGCTCGAAGGCGGCAAGGGCCTGTTCATCAAGGAACTCGAACTGGCCATGGCCGAGGGCCGCGCCGACCTTGCGGTCCATTCGATGAAAGACGTGCCGGTCGAACTGCCTGCCGGATTTGCGCTTGCCGCGATCACCGAGCGCGAGGATCCGCGCGATGCGCTGGTGTCCAACCGCTACGCCACGCTCGGCGACCTGCCTGCCGGCGCAGTCGTGGGCACCTCCAGCCTGCGCCGCGGCGCGCAGATCACCGAGCGCTATCCCGCCCTTTCGATCCGCCCGGTGCGCGGCAACGTCAACACGCGCCTGGCCAAGCTGGACCGCGGCGACTACGACGCCCTAGTGCTCGCGGCCTCCGGCCTCAAGCGGCTCGGATTCGACTCGCGCATCCGGGATTACCTCTCGATCGAGCAGAGCCTGCCCGCCGGCGGCCAGGGCGCGCTGGGAATCGAATGCCGCGCCGATCGCGCCGACCTGCTGGCTGCGCTCGCGCCCCTAGCAAACCGCGGCAGTTCGCTTTGCGTGCGCGCCGAGCGCGCAGTCAGCCGCGCGCTCGGCGGCAATTGCAGTTTCCCGCTCGGCGCCTATGCCGAAATCTGGGGCGATACCTTGCGCCTGCGGGCGATCGTCGCGGCGCCGGACGCCAAGCGCATCGCGCGCGCCGAGGCGACCGGTACGGCCGATGCGCCCGAGACGCTCGGCACGAAAGTCGCCGAATTGCTGCGCGAGCGCGGCGCGGCCGAGATCCTGGCCGCGCTCGAGCAGTGAGCGCCTGCCTGCCCGCGGTGTGAACGCAAGACCCCTTGCCGGGCGCTCGATCGTGGTCACCCGGCCGGAGCGCCAGGCCGGGAGCCTGGCACGCCTGATCGACCGAGCCGGTGGCCGAGCGCTGTGTTTCCCGGCCATCGCCATCGAGCCGCTGCGCAGCCCCGCGCTCGATGACGTGCTGCGCGCGCTCGCATCGTTCCAGCTGGCGGTGTTCATCAGCCGCAATGCCGTGGAGCAGGGCCTGGCGCGCGCGCGCGAACTCGGGGTCCGGGCTTGTCTGCCGCCAGCGGCCGCCATTGGCGGCGGTACCCGCAAGGCGCTCGAAGCCGAAGGCGTGTTGGGCGCTGTTGCCCCGGACGGACCGGCCGACAGCGAGGCACTGCTCGCCCTCCCGCAGTTCGAGGCGATGAGTGGCAAGCGCGTGCTGATCTTCCGCGGCGCCGGGGGGCGCGAGTGGCTGGCGTCCGCGCTGCGATCGCGCGGCGCGATCGTCGAGTACGCCGAGTGCTATCGACGGGCAGTCCCCGCGACCGATGTGCGGCCACTGCTCGCCGAATGGTCGCGTGGCGCTGTCGATGCGGTCACCGTGTCGAGCGGGGAAAGCCTCGCCAATCTGGCCAGGCTGCTCGGCCAGGCGGGGTGCGGGCTGCTTCGCGCCACGCCGGTCTTCGTGCCGCACCCGCGCGTGGCGGTCGAGGCCCGTGAGTTGGGCATCGCCGCTGTGGTCGAGGCCGGCGCCGCGGATGAGGAAATGCTCGGCGCCTTGGTTGCCTATTTCGGCCGCACAGGCTAAAACCACGCCAATGCGAGCGCCGAATTGAACGAGACCACGCCTCCAAGCGCAACCGACGAAGCCGGACAGGCCAGGCGCCGGCGCCGGCTGGCGTCGGGCGCTCTGTTCGCCGTGCTGGTGCTGGCCATGGCCTACGGCTGGTATGACGCGCGCAGCCGCATCGGCGCGACGCAGGATGAAGTCGCGCGCCGGCTGCATGAAATCGAGGCCGAAAGCCGCGAGGCCAAGTTGCTCGCCCGCCAGGCGCAGGAGACGATGCGTGAGGCGCAAGGCAAGATCGCGGTCCTCGAAGGCAAGCTCGCCGAGTCGCAGAGCCAGCAGCTTGCGCTGGAATCGCTCTACCAGGAGCTCTCCCGCAACCGCGACGAGTGGGCGCTGGCCGAAATCGAGCAGGTCCTGACGATCGCTGCCCAGCAGTTGCAGCTCTCGAGCAACGTGCGCGCGGCCCTGCTGGCGCTGCAACTGGCCGAATCGCGCCTGGCCCGTTCCGACCGCCCGCAGTTCATCCCGGTGCGCAAGGCCATCGCGCGCGACATCGAGCGTTTGCGCGCGGTGCCGCTGATCGACGTTGCCGGCGTTTCGCTCAAGCTCGACGGTCTGGTCGCCGCGGTGGACAGCCTGCCGCTTGCATTCGACGAGCGCGCGTCCGACCCGGCCAAGGCGCCCAAGGGCGCGGCGCGCCCCGATTTGCAGGAAGGGTTCCTGCAGCGATTCGGGGCCGAAGTCTGGGGCGAGCTGAAGAGCCTCATCCGCATCCGTTCGGTGGACGCGCCGGAGCCGCCGCTGCTTGCGCCGTCGCAGGCTTATTTCCTGCGCGAAAACCTGAAGCTGCGCCTGCTGAACGCCAGGCTCGCCCTCGCCATGCGCGATGAGGCCGGGTTTCGCGAAGACATGCGCGTTGCCCAGGCCTGGGTGGCCCGCTATTTCGACGCGCGCTCCAAGCCGGCCGGGGCGTTCGCCGCGCAGGTCAAGCAGCTCGGCGCCACCTCGTTCGCCTTCGAGCTGCCCACGCTCGCCGAAAGCCTCGAGGCCGTGCGCGGTTTCAAGGCGCGGCGCGAACGCGGCACGCCGTGAACCGGCCAGCAGGCGCATGAGGGCCCTGTTCTGGCTGCTGGCGGTGTTTGCCGGCGCGGTGGCCCTTGCGATCATCGGGCGCGGCAACGAAGGGTATGCACTCTTCGTCTATCCGCCCTGGCGAGTCGAGCTTTCGCTGATCCTGTTCTTCGTCCTTTTTGCCGCTGCGTTCGGCGTAGCCTACCTCGTCGTGCGCCTTTTGCACCACACGTTCCAGTTGCCGGTGCATGTGCGCGCTTATCGGCAGCGGGTGCGCGCGACAAAGGCGCGCGAAGCGCTCCTCGGTTCGGCGCAGGCCTATCTCGAGGGCCGGTTCGCCCGCGCCGAAAGCGACGCGCGGCAAGCGTTCGACGGTGGCGAGTCTCGCGCGCTGGCCGCGCTTCTGGCCGCGCGAGCCGCGCACCAGCTGCGCGCCCTGGACCGGCGCGACCTGTGGCTCGAGAAATCCGCCGAGTCCGGCGACCCGATGCATGTGGCAAGGCTCGTGACGCGCGCCGAACTGCTGCTGGAGGATCGCGATTACATCGGTGCGCGCGCAGTGCTCAAGGACCTGCACGGCTCGGGGCCCAAGCATATCGCGACGCTGCGGCTGCTCCTGCGGGCAGAGTTCGGCGCACGCAACTGGGAAGAGGTGCTCAGGCTCACCGGGGTTCTCTTCAAGCGCGACGCCATTTCGCCCGCGCTATACGACGAATACAAGAGCCAGGCGCTTTTGGAGTTGCTAGCGGGGTTGGAGCATGACGCCGCGGGGCTGGAATCGCGCTGGCGCAAGCTGTCCGCACGCGACCAGGCTTTGCCCCGCGTGGCGGCCGCCGCTGCGCGGCATGCGGCCGCGGCCGGGCGCCCGGCGCTCGCGCGCGAGATCCTCGAGCGCGCGCTCGCGCAGGAATGGGTGGGCGCCCTTGTCGACCTTTACGGCGCCTCGGCCGGCGACGACGTGCGTTTGCGCATCGAAAGGGCGGAGCGCTGGCTGCCGGAACACCCGGGCGATGCACGGCTGCTGCTCGCGCTCGGGCGGCTGTGCGTGAGTGCCGAGCTCTGGGGCAAGGCACAGAACTTCCTCGATGCGAGCCTGTCGTTCGAACCGGGCCGCGAATCGCATCTCGAACTGGCGCGCCTGTTCGAGAGGCTGGACAAGCCGCAGGATGCGAATCGCCACTACCGGCTCGCCGCGCAGGCGCAAAGCTGACCTCGCCAAGCCCGATTTAAGAACTTTTGTTCCGTAACATCCGCACCAGCATTGGCTCTGCGGTCTGTTCGCGTATCGGCGCCGGTACATTCCCAGTGCCGCAGGGGACTCAGATCCAGTCGCGTGCGACGAGGAAATCCGAATAGAGCTTTGCTTCGGGCGAACCGGGCTCGGGCGCCCAGCCGTACTTCCAGTTCACCACCGGCGGCAGCGACATCAGGATCGATTCGGTGCGGCCTCCCGACTGGAGGCCGAACAACGTGCCGCGGTCCCACACGAGGTTGAACTCGACGTAGCGGCCGCGCCGGTAGGCCTGGAAGGTCCTTTCGCGTTCCGTGTAGCCCAGGTCGCGGCGCCGTTCGAGGATCGGCACGTAGGCGCTTAGGAAGGCGTCGCCCACGCTCTTCATCATCGCGAAAGAGAAATCGAACCCGCGTTCGGCGAAATCGTCGAAGAAGATCCCGCCCACGCCGCGCGGCTCCTGGCGGTGCTTGAGGTAGAAATAGTCGTCGCACCATTTCTTGAAGCGCGGGTGGTAGGCCGGGTCGAAGGGTTCGACACTGGCCTTGCAGGCGGCGTGGAAATGGCGCGCGTCCTGCTCGAAACCATAGTAGGGCGTGAGGTCCATGCCGCCGCCGAACCACCACACCGGTGCGGCGCCTTCCTTCGTTGCAACGAAACATCGAATGTTCATGTGGACGGTCGGGCAATAGGGGTTGCGCGGATGCAGCACCAGCGACACCCCCATCGCATCGAAGCCGCGGCCCGCGAGCTCCGGCCGGCTGGCCGAGGCCGAGGCGGGAAGCTTTGTGCCCTGCACCCGCGAGAACCCTACGCCGCCACGCTCGAATACGTGGCTGTCCTCGATAATGCGGGTCAGTCCGCCGCCGCCTTCGGGGCGTTTCCACTCATCGGCACGGAACTGGCCGCCATCGACGGCCTCGAGCGCCGATACGATGCCGGCCTGAAGTCCGGTGAGGTATGCGTGGACCGCTTGCGAGTCCACGCTGCGCTACTTCTTCGCGGCGCGCGCGCTGCCGCCAGTGCGGATCGCGCGATGGCCGATGTCGCTTCGGTATTGCATGCCGGAAAAGCGGATCGGCTCCAGCGCTTGGTAGGCCCGCTTTTGCGCCAACCTCACGCTGTCGCCGAGCGCGGTGACGCAAAGCACGCGACCGCCGCTGGTCAACACTTTGTCCCCTTCGAGCCGGGTGCCAGCGTGGAAGACGTGGGCATCCGGCGCCGGCTTCGGAAGGCCTTCGATCGGGTCGTCATTCTTCGGGGCGTCGGGATAGCCCTGCGCGGCAAGCACAACGCCGAGCGCGCAGCGGCGGTCCCATTCGGCCTCGACTTTGTCGAGGGTTCCGGCCACCGCATGCTCGAGGAGGTCGAGGAGATCCGACTTCAGGCGCAGGAGGATCGGCTGGGTTTCCGGGTCGCCCATGCGGCAGTTGAATTCGAGCGTCTTCACGCCGCCCGACTTGTCGATCATCAGGCCGGCGTAGAGGAACCCCGTGTAAGGCAATCCGTCACTTGCCATGCCGGCCACCGCGGGCAGGATGATTTCGCGCATGACCCGCGCGTGGATTTTTGGCGTGACCACGGGGGCCGGCGAATAGGCGCCCATGCCTCCGGTGTTCGGGCCCTCGTCTGAATCCTTGAGCCTTTTGTGGTCCTGGCTGGTGGCAAGCGCAAGCACATGCGCGCCGTCGCACATCACGATGAAGCTGGCTTCCTCGCCTTCGAGGCATTCCTCGATCACCACGCGCGCGCCGGCTTCGCCCAGTTTTTTGCCGCCGAGCATCATTGCGACTGCCGCCTTGGCTTGTTCGACGGTGGCGGCGACCACCACGCCCTTGCCCGCGGCAAGGCCATCGGCCTTGACCACGATCGGCGCGGCGTGCCGGTCGATGTGGGCAATCGCTTCGGCCGGGTCAGTGAAAGTGGCGTAGCGCGCGGTCGGAATCGCGTGCCGCACCATGAACTGCTTGGCGAAGTCCTTCGACGCTTCGAGCTGGGCGGCCGCTTTGGTCGGGCCGAAGATCCTGAGGCCGCGCGCGCGGAACTCATCGACGATGCCGGCGGCCAGCGGGGCCTCCGGACCGACGACGGTGATGTGGATGCTTTCCCGCGCGGCAAACGCGGCGAGCGATCTGATATCGGTGAGCGGCACGTTCTCGAGGCCCTGCTCCTTCGCCGTGCCTGCGTTACCGGGCGCGACGAAGACCTTCTGCACCTTCGGGCTCTGGGCCAGTTTCCAGGCCAGCGCATGCTCACGGCCCCCGCCGCCGACGACGAGCAGTTTCATGTCAGTGCCGGAAATGCCTTGTGGCCGTGAACACCATGGCGATGCCGCGCTCGTCTGCCGCGCCGATCACCTCGTCGTCGCGCACGCTGCCGCCAGGCTGGATCACCGCGGTGGCGCCGGCGTCGATGACCACATCCAGGCCGTCGCGGAACGGGAAGAACGCATCGGACGCGGCGCAACTCCCGGCGAGCGTGAGGCCCGCATTGTTCGCCTTGATCGAGGCGATGAGCGCGCTGTCGATGCGACTCATCTGACCGGCCCCGACGCCCAGGGTCATAAGGTCCTTGCAGAAGACGATCGCGTTGGATTTTACGAACTTTGCGACGCGCCAGGCGAACAGGAGGTCGCGCATCTCGTCTTGCGTCGGCGCCTTTTTCGTCACCACCTTGAGGCCGGCGGCCTCGACATTCTTCGCGTCCGGGCCCTGCACCAGCAGCCCGCCGCCGATGCGCTTGAAATCGAAATTCATCGTCGCGTGCGCGACCGGTACTTCGAGGACCCGCAGGTTCGCTTTGGCGGCAAAGGCCTGCTTCGCCTCGGGCTCCACGCGCGGGGCGATGATCACTTCGGCAAACTGCTTGCCGACCTGCTCCGCCGTCGCGCGATCGATCACGCGGTTGAAGGCGATGATGCCGCCGAACGCCGAAGTCGGGTCGGTCGAAAAAGCCCTGGTATACGCGGCGAGCAGGGTCTCGCCGATCGCCGCACCGCAGGGATTGGCGTGCTTGACGATCACGCAGGCCGGTTCGGCAAAGCTCTTGACGCATTCCCATGCGGCGTCCGAATCCGCGATGTTGTTGTAGGAGAGGTCCTTGCCCTGGATCTGGCGGTAACGCGCGAGCCCGCCTTCGACCGGACGCTGGTCACGGTAGAACGCCGCCGCCTGGTGCGGGTTCTCGCCGTAGCGCAGGTCCTGGAGCTTGGCGAACTGGAGATTGAGCACATCCGGAAAGGGCTTGCGCGCATTTTCGGCGTCGAGGGAAAAGAGGTAGTTGGCGATCGCACCGTCGTAGGCGGCGGTGCGCGCGAACACCTTTTTCGCCAGCGCGAAGCGCGAAGCCGCCGAGACTTCACCGGTGGCGCGGATCTGCTCGAGCACCATGGCGTAGTCGGCCGGATCGACGACAACCGCCACACTGCCGTGGTTTTTCGCCGCCGCGCGGATCATCGCGGGGCCCCCGATGTCGATGTTTTCCACCGCGTCTTCCAGCCGGCAATCGGGGTCGGCCACGGTGGCCTGGAAGGGATACAGGTTGACCACGATCAGGTCGATCGGTTCGATGTCCGCCGAGCGGATGGCGGCCATGTGCTCGCGCGAATCACGCCGCGCAAGGATCCCGCCGTGGATCCGGGGGTGCAGCGTCTTCACGCGGCCGTCGAGCATCTCCGGGAACCCGGTGTGCGCCGAGACCTCGGTCGTGACGATGGCGGATTTCTCGAGCAGCCTGGCCGTGCCACCCGTCGAGAGGATCTTGATGCCCAGGCCGGAAAGCGCCTGCGCGAATTCCACCAACCCGGTCTTGTCGGATACGCTGATCAGCGCCTGGCGGATCTTGTTCATGGTTCGGGCGGTGGTAAGGCCGCGATGGGCTGGCGGCGCGTGCCGTTTTCAGCCCTTGATGCGATGCAACTGCATCTTCTTGCGCAGGGTGTTTCGGTCGATGCCGAGCATGGTCGCCGCCTGCGTGAGATTGCCCTCGGCCTGGCCGAGGACGAGCTCGATCATCGGTTTTTCGACGTTCTTGAGCACCATGTCGTAGATCGAGGTCGGCTTCTCGCCGTCCATATCCTTGAAATAGCGCTCGAGCGAACGCTTCACCGCGTCGTGAAGTTCGTTGTTCCGCCTCATGCTGCGAGTCTCTCCCTGAATTGCGTTTCCCCGCGGGTTGCCGCTGCGTAATGCAGGCGCTCGCCTGTGCCGGCGAGTCGCGCAAAGAATGCCCAGACCGCCGCGACCTGCGCACCGGCGTCTTCGATCGTGTTCATCTCGCGGCGGAAGGCTTCGCCGCCCCGCAGGTCCCGGACGTACCAGCCGATATGCTTGCGCGAAACGCGCAAACCCTGCTCGTCGCCATAGAAGCCGTGGAGCGCCTGCACATGGGCAACCAGGACCTCGCGGATCTCGGCCACTTTCGGCGCCGCCGGCTGGGTGCCCGTGGCCAGGAAGTGCGCGATCTCGCGGAAGATCCACGGGCGACCCTGTGCTGCGCGGCCGATCATGACGCCGTCGGCGCCCGTGCGCTCGAGCACCGCTCGCGCCTCCTCGGGCGTGCCGATGTCGCCGTTTGCGATCACGGGAATGCCGACGGCCGCCTTGACCTCGGCAATCGTGTCGTACTCGGCGTGTCCCGAAAACCCGCAGGCGCGGGTGCGGCCATGCACGGTGAGCAGGCGGATGCCGGCGGCCTCGGCTGTGCGCGCGATGCGTACCGCGTTTCTCGATGCGCGATCCGGGCCGGTGCGGATCTTCAAGGTGACGGGCACGTCCACCGCGCCAACCACTGCGTCGAGGATCGCGCCCACCAGCGCCTCGTTGCCAAGCAGCGCCGAACCGGCTGCGACATTGCAGACTTTTTTCGCCGGGCACCCCATGTTGATGTCGATGATCTGCGCGCCAAGCCCGACGTTGTAGCGCGCCGCGTCGGCCATCGCGGCCGGGTCGGCGCCCGCGATCTGCACCGAGATCGGATCGACTTCGCCGGCGTGGTCGGTGCGCAGGCGCGACTTGCGCGTCCCGCGCAACTCGGGCTTCGAAGACACCATCTCGGACACCGCGAGACCCGCGCCGAAGTGCTTGCACAGCTGGCGGAAGGGGCGATCCGTGACGCCCGCCATGGGGGCAACGAACAAAGCATTGCGCAAGATGTGCGCTCCAATCTGCATCGGAAGGGGGCTGGGATCGGAATGCGAAGGGAAGCGCATTCTATACGCTCCGTTGCGAAAAAAAATCACGGCCCGCGCGTTTTGTCTCTCCGCAACAACATGCAATTGGCATCGCAACGCACCAAACAAGTGAACGGCAATTCAAGATGCGATTGCACTTGACAACGCTGCGCTGCTGCGCTTGCCACGCGTGGCGAAGCCAAGCGGTTGCACGCGATCGATACGCTGCGCGTGCTACCAGGCGGAAGCGCCGTAGATCATGCGTCGCGCGAAAGTCCGGCGGGCCGGCGGGAAGAGGTCGAGCGAAGTAAGCGCTGCGCCGCGCAGCATGGCCGATAGCGGGTCGCGCCGTACGTAGA
This sequence comes from Betaproteobacteria bacterium, assembly GCA_947482825.1. Lineage (GTDB taxonomy): Bacteria > Pseudomonadota > Gammaproteobacteria > Burkholderiales > SG8-39 > SZAS-79. The sequence continues at coordinate 26,166 of CANKMT010000034.1, forward strand.
GCGTCGCGAGCAGGTCGGTGGCGCGGAGCATTGCGCGGGCGTCGAGCCGGCGCTTGCGGGCATAGGCTGCGGCGAACGAGGGCGAGCCCAGCGGTTCGGACGCCGAACTGCGAATCAATCCGGCGAGGTCCCACGCATCGCGCAATCCAAGGTTCAATCCCTGTCCGGCCACCGGGTGGAGCGTTTGCGCCGCATTGCCGAGATAAATCTCGCCCGGCGCACCGGGCTGCGTCCTGTAGCGCAGGACCAACGGAGTCGCCGAGCGCGCGCCGGCTTTCAGGAAACGCCCGGCACGCTGTCCGAAAGCCGCCTGGAGTTCGGCGAGGAACTGCGTGTCGCCCATGCCCATTGTTTCGGCCGCGACGGCGTTGGCCCGGCTCCAGACCAGGCCATAGCGACCCTCGAGCGGAAGCAGCGCAAGCGGCCCCTCCGGCGTAAATCTTTCCCAGGCAACGTGACGCGCCTGGGGCTCGCTATCGATCGACGCAACGATGGCCGTATGCCCATAGTCCTTCGCCGCCGCCTGATCGCCCGTGGACCCTTCCGCGTGCACGACGAGTTTCGCTTGCGGAGCTTGCGAATCCGCCGCCCAGCCTATTGATGCGTCCACGGCTTCTGCGAGGCGGGAGGCCACTTCGCCGTAGTCGGCGACATACCCCAGCGCGGGCAGGCCGAGGTCTTCGCTTGAGATGCGTGTGCGCCCGAAGCCGCCCGCCTGCGACACGTGGATCGTCTCGATGGGTGTGACTCGCAGTTTGTCCCATGCCGCAATTCTTTCGAGGATCAGCCGGCTCCCATAAGACAGCGCGAGCGGGCGAAAGGCCGGGACGACTGGTTTGTCGGCGAATTCCACGGCCTTGCGTCCGACGAGCGCGACCCGCAGGCCCGCTCCCCGCAAGGCCAGCGCGAGCGCGCAACCCACCGGACCGGCGCCGTGAATCGCGACATCGACTTCGGCGAGGTGATCGCGCATCGGCGATTGCGCGTCAGAGGGCGCTGCGCATCAGCGCTTCGATATCGTCGATCTTCTTGGGCGTCTCGTGGGTGATGACTTCACAGCCCGCCTCGGTGACGAGCACGTCGTCTTCGATGCGTACGCCGATGTTCCAGTAGGCCTCGGGCACGCCCTCGCCGGGTCGCACGTAGAGGCCCGGCTCCACCGTCAGCATCATGCCCGGAACCAGCGGCCGCCATGCGCCGCCGATCTTGTAGTCGCCCGCGTCATGCACGTCCAGGCCCAGCCAGTGGCCTGTGCGGTGCATGTAGAAGCGACGATAGGATTCCTTCTCGAGCGCTTCGTCGAGCGTGCCTTCGAGAAGCTTGAGGTCGAGCATGCCCTGGGCAAGGACCTTCACCGCGGCGTCGTGCGGCTCGTTCCAGCCCTTTGCGGCGCGCGTCTCGCGCATTGCGGCTGCCTGGGCGGCGAGCACGAGCTCATAGATCGCGCGCTGCGGCCCGGAAAAGCGCCCGTTGACCGGAAAGGTGCGCGTGATGTCGGAAGCGTATCCGTCGAGTTCGCAACCCGCGTCGATGAGGAGCAGGTCGCCATCGGCCATGCGCGCGTCATTGCCGACGTAGTGCAGGACGCACGCATTCGCGCCCGAAGCGACGATCGGCGAATACGCCGGGAATTGGGCCCCGTGGCGGCGGAAAGCATAGAGCAGCTCGGCTTCGATTTCGTATTCGTAACGCCCGGGCCGGGTCGCCTGCATGGCGCGCCGATGCGCATCGGCCGAAATGGTCGCGGCCCGGCGCATCGTCGCGAGCTCTGCGTCGTCCTTGATGAGGCGCATCTCGTCGAGCGGGACCCGCAGGTCCCCGATGCTCGACGGCGCCGCAATTCCGAGACGGACTTTCTCGCGCACGGCGTTCAGCCATCCCATGATGCGCGCGTCCCAGGCCCCATCCGCGCCGGGCGCGTAGTGCAGCACAGGCTGGTTGGCCAGGAGCTCGGGCAGGCGAGCATCCAGTTCCGCGATCGGGTACGCCTCGTCGAAGCCGAACTTTTCACGCGCGCCTGCGGGGCCGTGGCGGAACCCGTCCCAGATCTCGCGCTCCTCGTTCTTCTCAGGGCAAAAAAGGATCGAGCGCGGCGGGTCTGCGGCGACAACCACCAGAACCGAGTCCGGCTCGATGAAGCCCGTCAGGTAATGAAAGTAACTGTCGAAGCGATAGGGATAGTGCGCATCCCGGTTGCGAATACGCTCGGGCGCGGTTGGAACCACGGCCACGCCGCTGCGCATTGCGGCGGCCAGCCGCAAGCGGCGCTCCGCATGGAGGCTGGTGTGGATTGCAAGGTCGTTCATCAGGTCTTCATCCGGTTGAGTTCGGCCAGCCGTTCGGGGGTGCCAACGTCGCTCCACGAGCCGGTATGGAGTTCGCCGCCCAGTTGTCCTGCCGCTGCGCGCGCGCGAAGCAAAGGGGCCAGCGGCGCTTTGTCGCCGGCTGCGACGCCGTCGACGATGCCCGGGTCGAATACAGCGATCCCCGAGTAAGTGTAGCGCGGCGCAGGCTGGTTGCCGACCTTTCCTGCCGCAAGCGAAAAGTCACCCTGCGGACGAAAGGGCGGGTTGGGCACCATCACGAGATGACCGACCCTTCCTTCGATGCCGGCCGGGGCGCGCAACCGCGCGAAAGGGTAGTCGCAAAACACGTCAGCATTCACGGCGAGGAAGGGCGCGTGTCCAAGCAGTGCGCGCGCATTCGCGATGCCCCCGGCGGTCTCGAGCGCATGCTCTTCGCGCGACCAAGCAATGCTCACGCCCCAGCGGCCGCCGTCGCCCAACGCGCTCATGAGCAGGTCACCCAAATGTGCAGCGTTGATCACGATCTCGCGAAACCCAGCGGCGGCGAGCCGTTCGAGATGCCAGACGATCAACGGTTTGCCGCGTACTTCCAGTAGCGGCTTGGGCAGCGTGTCGGTCAGCGGCCGGAGGCGTTCGCCACGGCCGGCGGCGAGGATCATGGCCCGCATCAGAACGTGTACCCCACCTTCGCGGAGTCCCCGTGCAAACGTTCGAGCAGGTCCGCCAGCGGACTCAGTGGGCGATAGCGCGCGCAGGCCCTCCGCAGGTAATCGAGCACCAGCGGCAGGTCGGCAAGATAGCGTTGCTTGCCGTCGCGATGGCACAGCCGCGCAAAGATCCCGGCCACCTTGAGGTGGCGCTGCACGCCCATCCATTCGAAATCGCGGTAGAAATCGTGGAAGTCGGCGCTCACCGGCAGCCCGGCCTTGCGCGCCCTTTCCCAATAGCGCACGCACCAGTCGATCACGCGTTCCTCTTCCCAGCGGACGTAGGCATCCTTGAGCAGGGACACGAGGTCGTAGGTGATCGGCCCGCAGACGGCGTCCTGGAAGTCGATCACGCCCGGCAACGGGTCGCACACCATCAGGTTGCGCGAATGGTAGTCGCGATGCACGTGGACGCGCGGTTGGGCAAGATTATTGGCGACGATCAGGCTGAACGCCGCGGCAAGAATCCCGGCGTCCTTCGGCGCGAGCGAAGCACGCAACTGTCTGGCAACGTACCACTCGGGGAAAAGTCCCAGTTCCCGCCTGAGCAAAGCTTCGTCATACGGCGGCAGTTCGCTCTCGGCGCGCGCGCGCTGGATCTGCACGAGCGTGTCGATAGCCGAGAGGTAAAGCTCGTCGGCCCGTCCGGTTTGCGCGGCGCCGGCATCCAGCTCGTCGAGATAAGTCGTGCCGCCAAGGTCTTCGAGCAGCAGGAACCCGGCGTCGAGATTCGTCGCTTCGATGGCGGGTACATGAGCACCGGCGGCGCCGAACAACCGCGCCACGTTCAGGAAGGGGCGGCAGTCCTCCTTGCCGGGCGGCGCATCCATCGCGATGAGCGAGCGCTGACCATCGACGAACGAAACGCGGAAATAGCGGCGAAAACTGGCGTCCTCGGAGGCGGGTGCGAGCGTGAAGGCGCGCTCCCCGAATCGGGCGGACAGCCAGCCATGCAAGGCGAGCAGGCGTGAGTCGTGATTCATCCAGGAACCGGTGAGCGCCGGCAACGGGCGGGGTGAAATGTCCGCATCGCATTGCCCGCTTTGCATTGCCTTCTCGCGCGAATTGTGCGATTTTAGCAGCCCGGTTTTCTTCCTCGTCCAGACCCCACATGCAGCTCTTTCCGGCGCGCCTGGCGGCGCTCCCCGCGGCGTGTTTCGCCGCGTGGTGCGCAGCCTTCTCCGGCGCCTTGCTGGCGCAGGCGGGCACCCCGCCCATTGCGCCGAAGGAAAAGGGCCCGACCTATATCGATGCCAGGCGCATCGACGCAGTGATGGACATCGAGGTCTCCGCCAGCGGCAAGGCCGAGCTCAGGCAGGACGACACGACGATCTACGGCGAGCGCATCCGCTTCAACCAGGAGTTCGGCCGCATCGACGCCGATGGCGGTGTGCGGCTGGAGCAGGGGCTCGACCGGTTTTCCGGCTCGCGGCTGCAATTCGATGCGGGCGCTGCGACCGGCGTCATCGAGGACCCGGTGTTTTCGATCCGCGGCGGCGACAAGCCGGCGCGCGGCAAGGCCGAGCGAATCGATTTTCTCGGCAAGGACCGCTACGCAATGCGCAACGGCTCGTTTACCACCTGCGAGCCCGGCAAGGAAGACTGGACGATCGAGGGCCGATCGCTCGAGCTCGACTACGAGGAGCAGTCCGCAACCGTGCGCGACGGCAAGCTGCGCTTCCTCGACCAGACCATCGCGGTCCTGCCCTGGATGAGTTTCCCGCTCGAAAAGGGCCGCAAGACCGGGTTCCTGGCGCCGGGCTACACGCAGTCCACGCGCAGCGGCCTCGAGCTGAGCACACCGTTTTACTGGAACATCTCGCCCGAGAAGGACGCGACGATCACGCCGCGCTACCTCAGCAAGCGCGGCATCATGATGCAATCCGAATTCCGCTACATGGACCGCGGTTATACCGGTACCGCGAGCCTGGAATACCTGCCCGACGACCAGCGAGCCGGCCGCAACCGCTACGGATTGTCGCTCTACCACCAGCAAACCTTCTCGCCGAACCTGTTCGGCCGGCTCGACCTCAACCGGGTGTCCGACAGCCGCTATTTCGTCGACCTGTTCTCCAAGGTGCGCCAGACTTCGCAGGCCGCCACCCAGCGCGAAGGATTCCTGCAGTACAACGGCGACAACTACTGGCTGCAAGGCCGCATCCAGCGTTTCCAGACCCTGCAGGATCCGCTCGCGCCGATCGTGAGCCCGTACCAACGGGTGCCACAAATATCTTTGGGCACGTGGAAGAACGATGTCGCCGGCGTCGCCGACCTCGCGCTGCAGGCCGAGTACGCGCGGTTCACGCATTCGACGCTGGTCGAGGGCACGCGCATCAAGGCCAACCCGACGTTCTCCGCGCCCTATCTCATGCCGGGATTCTTTTTCACGCCCAAGGCGGGCCTGCACACGTCGAGCTACAACCTGGACCGGACCGCCGTGGGCCAGGCGGACCGCCAAAGTGTGACGGTGCCCTGGATGAGCTTGGACAGCGGCCTGGTTTTCGAGCGGCCCATGAACTTCTACGGGCGCGACTACTCGCAGACCATCGAGCCGCGCGTTTACTACTTGCGCGCGGCGTATCGCAACCAAGGCAGCGTCCCCCTCTTCGATACCGCGCTCGCCGACTTCAACTATTCGCAGCTCTTCAGCGAAAACCGGTTCGCGGGCGGCGACCGTTTCGGCGACGCAAACCAGCTCACCCTGGCGACGACCTCGCGGCTCCTCTTCCCGAGCGGACAGGAGTTCCTGCGCGCCACAATCGGGCAGCGCTTCTACTTCAACGACGAGCGGGTCGGCCTCGTTGCGCCGACCGCAGCCGCGCCGCTGCGCACTTTCGGCCAGTCCGATCTGCTCGCCTCGGTCGGCGCGCGCGTTGCCCAGCACTGGAATTTCGACACCACGATCCAGTACAACAACCGCCTCGAACGCACCGAGCGCACCGGCGTGAACCTGCGCTATTCGCCGGAGTTCGCGAAATTCATCAACCTCGGCTACCGGTTCACACGGGACGCGCTCAACCCGATCGACCAGGTCGACCTCTCCGGGCAGTGGCCGATAGGCCGGGGCTGGTATGCGGTCGGCCGCTACAACTACTCGTTCTTTGACAGTCGCCTGCTGGAGGGGGTGGGCGGCGTGGAATACAATGCGGGTTGCTGGGTGGTGCGGTTCGTGGTCCAACGCCTCCAGGTGGCAACGCAGCTCGCATCGACTTCTTATTACGTGCAACTCGAGCTGAACGACCTGGCCCGGATCGGGTCCGACCCGTTCGATCTCCTGAAGCGTGCGGTCCCGGGCTACACGGCAACCAACACGCGCACCGACCAACCGATGCCCGCGAACCTCCAGCGAAGGCTCCCTTTTGAACAGGTGTACTGACTTGATGAACCGGCGTTTGGCGCCCTTGTGGGTCGTTGCCGCAGTGTTCTGCCAGGCCGCGGGCCCCGCGGTGGCGCAGCGCGTTTCGCTGGTCGACCGCATCGTGGCCGTGGTGAACAGCGAGGTCGTGACCCAGACGGAACTCACCGAGCGGATCGCGATCGCCGAGCGCCAGCTCAAGCGGCAGAACACCCCGCCGCCCGAGCCGCGCCAGCTCGAGCGGCAGGTGCTCGAGCGGCTGATCCTCGAGAAATCCCAGCTCCAGATGGCGAAAGAGACCGGGCTGCGCGCCGACGAGGTGCAACTGGACCGGGCGCTGGCCAGGATTGCCGAAAACAACAAGATGACGCTGGCGGCCTTTCGCGAGGCACTCGAAAAGGACGGCCTGAAGTTCGAGCGTTTCCGCGAGGAGATCAGGAGCGAGATCATGCTCACCCGGCTGCGCGAAAGGGAGGTCGACGACAAGATCCAGGTGAGCGACAGCGAGATCGACCTTTACATCGCCGAAGCCCAGGGACCCGGCGCGCCGCTGGGCGATGTCGAGTACGACTTCGCCCACGTGCTGCTGCGCCTGCCCGAGCAGGCGTCGCCTGAGACGATCCAGTCTGCGCGAGGCCGCGCGGAGCGGGTCATCGCTGAAGCCAAGGGCGGGGCCGACTTCGCGCGGCTCGCGGCAAGCTATTCGGACGCGCCGGACGCACTCGCGGGCGGCAACATGGGATGGCGGGCGCACGACAGGTTGCCCGAGGTCTTTTCCGCGGCGCTCAAGGCCCTGCGGCCCGGCGAAGTCTCGCCGCCGCTGCGCAGCCCCGCCGGATACCATGTGCTCAAGCTGATCGAAAGGCGTGGCGGCGCGCCATCGCTCGCCGGTGCGCCGGTGCAGCAGACGCGCGCGAGGCACATCCTCATCAAGACCAACGAAGTCGTGTCCGAAGTCGATGCACGCCGGCGTCTCGTCGGCCTGCGCGAACGCATTGCCAGCGGCACCGACTTCGCCGAGATGGCCCGTCTGCAATCGGAGGACAGTTCCGCCTCCAAAGGCGGCGACCTCGACTGGATCTATAAAGGCGACACGGTGCCCGAGTTCGAGCGCGCCATGGATGAGCTCAAGGCGGGCGAGCTCAGCCAGCCGGTCAAGACCCAGTTCGGCTTTCACCTGATCCAGGTGCTCGAGCGCCGCGTCGCAGACGTGAGCGCCGAGCGCCGCCGGCTTCAGGCGCGCCAGGCGTTGCGTGAGCGCCGCGCCGACGAGGCCTACCAGGATTGGCTGCGCCAATTGCGCGACCGTACTTACGTCGAGATCCGCCTCGAAGACCGGTAGCGAGTCTGGCGCAAAGGGGTGACGATGGGTTCCAGGCTGCCAGTGATCGCGCTTACCACAGGGGAACCGGCGGGAATCGGGCCGGACCTCGCGCTCCAGCTGGCGCGCGCGCAGTTCCCCGCGCGCATCGTCGCCATCGGCGATGAAACGATGATGGCCGAGCGGGCTCGCGCGCTCGGGCTCGATGTGCGGTTGCGGCGCCGCTCCGCCGGCGACCTGCCGCTGTCCGATGGGCTCGAAATCGACCACGTGCCGCTTGCACGCGCGGTGCGTCCGGGGCAGCTCGATCCCGCCAATGGGCCCTATGTCCTGGCGGTCCTCGATCGGGCTATCGAAGGTTGCCTCTCGGACGAATTCGACGCAATGGTCACCGCGCCGGTCCACAAGGGCGCGATCAACGATGCCGGCATCCCTTTCACCGGGCACACCGAATTCCTCGCCCAGCGCACCGGCACCGATCACGTGGTCATGATGCTGGTCGGCGGAGGCTTGCGCGTGGCGCTGGCGACCACCCATCTCTCTCTTGCCGATGTGCCGCGCGCGATCACGCGCGAAAGCCTCACCGCGACGCTCAGGGTGCTCGACAAGGCCCTGCGGGAGCAGTTTGGTATCGCGAGGCCGCGGATCCTCGTGTCCGGGCTCAATCCGCACAGCGGGGAATCCGGGCACCTCGGGCGCGAGGAGATCGAAGTCATCGAGCCCGTGATCGCGGCGCTCGGCGCCGAGGGTCTCGCGATCGAAGGCCCGATCCCGGCCGACACGCTTTTCGTTCCGGCCCGGCTGCAACGCGCCGATTGCGCGCTGGCGATGTACCACGACCAGGGCCTGCCGGTGCTCAAGTACGCGAGCTTCGGCCGCGGGGTCAACGTCACACTCGGGCTCCCGATCGTGCGGACGTCCGTTGACCACGGCACCGCGCTCGATCTGGCCGGCACGGGCCGGGCCGAGGCGGGAAGCCTCGCCGAGGCGCTCAAGCTGGCCATCGAGATCGTCCGCGCGCGAAAGCGCTCGGACTAGGCGCGCGGGCGCGATGCACGACGCCCCGCGCCATGTCCCGCGCAAACGGTTCGGCCAGCATTTTCTGCACGACCAGCACTACCTGGCGCGCATCGTCGCGGCAATCGACCCCCGGCAAGGCGACGCGCTGGTCGAGATCGGGCCGGGCGAAGGCGCGCTCACGCGACCGCTGCTCGAGCGACTTTCCGCGCTCACTGTCATCGAGATCGACCGGGATCTTGCTGCCGGGCTCTCGGCCGGGTTCGCGCCTGACCGATTGCAGGTCGTCATCGCCGACGCACTCGACTTCGATTTCGCTGCGCTGCCGGCAAACCTGCGCGTGGTCGGCAACCTTCCCTACAACGTGTCCACGCCGCTGCTTTTCCACCTGGCCGGTTTCGCCGACCGGGTGCGCGACATGCATTTCATGCTGCAGCTCGAGGTGGTCGACCGGATGGCCGCGGCGCATTCGACGCCGGAGTACGGGCGGCTGTCGGTCATGCTGCAGCGGCGGTTCAGGATCGAGCGGCTTTTCAAGGTGCCGCCGGGCGCTTTCAGGCCGCCGCCCAAGGTGGAGTCGGCGGTGGTGCGGCTTACGCCGCGGCCGGCCAGCGAACTCCAGCCGGTGGACCCGAAACTGTTCGCCACCGTGGTCACGCGCGCTTTCGGGGCGCGCAGAAAAACGCTGCGCAATGCGCTCGGCTCGCTCATCGACACAGCGGGCCTCGAGCGTCTGGGCATCGACGCGGGCCTGCGGCCGGAAAACCTCGCGCCCGCCGATTATATAAAAATCGCTATTTCAATTGGCCTGGAAGGCGCGCCATTGTTGAATCCGCCGAAATAAATGTTTCGAATTACTGCGGTTTTCTCTCGATGAACTCGATCTTGTAGCCGTCCGGGTCCTCGACGAAGGCGATCATCGTCGCGCCGAACTTGACCGGGCCGGGTTCGCGCGTCACCTTCCCGCCGCTGGACCGGACCTCGTTGCAGGCCTTCACGACATCGGGCACTTCGATGGCGAGGTGGCCGAATGCGCTGCCGAGGTCGTATTTTTCGGTGCCGTAGTTGTACGTCAGCTCAATGACCGTGTTGCCCGACTCCTCGCCGTAACCGACGAACGCCAGCGTGTACTTGCCGTCGGGCACGTCGCGCTGGCGCAGGACTCGCATGCCGAGGACCTTGGTGTAGAAGCCGATCGACCGCTCCAGGTTGCCGACGCGAAGCATGGTGTGCAGGTAACGCATGGTGTGTCCTCAGAAGATGGGCAGGGCCGCGGCGGCCAGGTCGAGCCTTTGGCGCGCCGAACGGCAGTCAGGATACAGCGACTCGACGACTTCCCAGAAACGCGGCGAGTGATTCAGCTCGACGAGGTGGGCGACCTCGTGCGCCACGACATAGTCGGCAAGCCCGGGTTCGACATGCACGAGGCGCCAGGAAAGGCGGATGCGCCCGTCCTGCGTGCACACGCCCCACTGGGTGCGCGCGTTGGAAATGCTGACCCGCGGCCCGGGCAGGCCGAGCCGCGCGGCGTAGTGGGCCGCGCGGGGCGCAAGGCTTTCCAATGCGTGCGCCTTCAGCCAGCGGACAATCTCGAGCTTGACGCGCTGGCTTTCCTGGGGCGTTCGGATGCGAACCACGAGTCGATCGGCCGACAGCTCGACGCGCTTTTCGCCCTGGGCCAGCGCCAGGAGCACGTTGTGCCCCCGCACTGGGATGGATTCGCCTTCGACTCCGGCGATCCGAGCGGGCCGGCCGGCCTTCGACCATTCGTCGAGCTTGGCGAGGATCCAGCGCGATTTCTCGAGCAGGAATTTTTCGACCTCGATCCACGGCGCGTAGTGCGGGGCGGTCACCGCCAACCCGTACGAGTCGATTGAAATGCCGATGGTGCGCCTGCGAGAGCGCAAAAACCTGAAGGCGACGATGCGCGGCCCGAGCTGCACCAGGCGGCGCGTCCCGGCTTCGCGTGGATCGCTTGCGGCATCCTGCCCGAAGAGGGTCAGCTGCTGCGGGGCGGGCATAGTTCTTCCTGTTGTGTCTCGATCCAGCTTTCCACCTCGGCGTTGATTGCGGCCGGATCGCGTCCCTGGGTGGCGATCGCGGGTCCGATGCGCAGCGTAATCGTGCCCGGCCGCTTGAGGAACGCGTTCTTCGGCCAGTAAAGCCCGGCGTTGTGAGCCACCGGGACCACTGGCGCGCCGGTCTGCACTGCGAGCCAGGCGCCGCCCGGCTGGTATTTCCTGCGAGTGCCAGGTTTCACGCGAGTGCCTTCGGGAAAAATCACGACCCAGAATCCTTGCAAGATCCGTTCCTTGCCCAGTCGCGCGAGTTGGCGCAGGGCCGCGCGCCCGTTCGAGCGGTCGATCGCGATCGGGCTCATCATCGCCAGACCCCAGCCGAAGAACGGGATCCACAGCAGTTCTCTCTTCAGCACGTGGACCTGCGGCGGGAACACCGTCTGGAAGGCGAGCGTCTCCCACGCCGACTGGTGCTTCGAAAGGATCACGCTGGGCTGGCCCGGCAGGTTCTCACGGCCTTCGATCCTGTAGTCGAGGCCGCAGACCGTCCGCGCGACCGCCAGCATGATCTTCGACCAGCCCGAAATCACGCGGAAGCGCGCCATCGGCGAAAGGGGAAAAGTCAGCACCGAAAGGAGAGCGTAGGGAATGGTGACGACGATGAGCGCGGCGGCAAAAAGCGCCGAGCGCAGGACGATCATGCGGGTCGATGCTCCGTTCGTTGCTCGGCCACGTGTGCGGCGAAGGCGGCCAGGTCGGCGAACACTTCGGTCCCCTCGGGCAGCCCGCCTGCTTCGCGCGTCTTCCTGCCTTTGCCGGTCAGCACGAGGACCGGGCGGGCACCCGCAGCCGCGGCCGCCTGCAGGTCACGGAGCGAGTCGCCGACGAATGAAACGCCCGCGAGGGGGATATTCAGGCGCCGTTCGATTTCGAGCAGCATGCCGGGCTTGGGCTTCCTGCACTCGCAGCTGGCGTCCGCGGCATGCGGACAGAAGAAGATCGCTTCGATCCGCCCGCCGGCCTGGGTGACCGCCTTGTGCATGGCGTCGTGGATCGCGTTGAGGGTGCTGGTGTCGAAAAGGCCGCGTGCAATCCCCGACTGGTTGGTCGCCACCACGATGCGCCATCCGCCCTGGGTCAGCCGCGCGATCGCCTCGATGCTGCCCTTGATCGGCTTCCATTCCGACGGCGACTTGATGTACTGGTCGCTGTCCTGGTTGATGACCCCGTCGCGGTCGAGCATCAGGAGCTTCATGCGGCGAGCTTGGAGATGTCGGCCACGCGGTTCATCAGCGTGTCGAGCTGGCCGAGGAGGGCCAGGCGGTTGGCCCGCAGGTTCGCGTCCTCGGCGTTGACCATGACGTCGTCGAAGAACTTGTCGACCTCGGCGCGCATTCCCGCGAGCAGATGCAGCGCATTGCCGTAGTCGAGCGCGTCGATGCTCGACTGGATCTTCGGCGCAAGGGCGCCCACCGACCCGAAGAGCGCTTTTTCCGCGGGCTCGCGCAGCAGGGCTTCGGTGGCGATGGTGGAATGCGCGTCCGACTTTTTCAGGATGTTGCGGATGCGCTTGTTGGCAGCCGCGAGGCTCGCGGCTTCCGGCAGCTTGCGAAAGCTTCGCACCGCGTCCAATCGCGCAGTCACCAGGTCGATGCGCTGGGGCGCCTGGCTCGCGACCGCCTCGATTTCGTCGATGGCGTAGCCGTGGTCCTTGAGGAGGTTGCGCAGCCTTTCGAGCATGAACGCATAGACGGCGCCGGCCGCCGTTGCCGGCAGCTTCGAAGCCGGGAAAACCGAAGCGGCGTCCTGCAACAAGGTGTCCAGCGCAAGCGGAAGCTTCGCCTCGATGAGGATGCGCAATGTGCCGAGCGCGTGGCGCCGCAGGGCGAACGGGTCTTTGTCGCCGGTCGGTGCGCCGCCGATCCCGAAAATGCCGACAAGGGTGTCCAGCTTGTCGGCGAGCGCCACCGCCGCAGCCACTGGGCCTTCGGGCAGGCGATCCCCGGCAAACTTCGGCCGGTAGTGCGCCTCGATCGCATCGGCAACGACGGCCGGCTCGCCATCGTGCAATGCGTAGTAGCGCCCCATGGTGCCCTGCAGTTCCGGGAATTCGCCCACCATGCCGGTGAGGAGGTCGGCTTTGGCGAGCCAGGCCGCGCGCTCGGCAAGGGCCGCATCGGCGCCCAGCCTGCGCGCGATCCTGCCCGCGAGGAGTTGGATGCGTTCGCTTCGCTCGAGCTGGGTGCCAAGCTTGTTGTGGTACACGACGTGCCCGAGTTGCGGCACCCGGGACTCGAGCCTCGCCTTGCGGTCCTGGTCGTAGAAGAAGCGCGCGTCTTCCAGGCGCGGGCGCACCACGCGTTGGTTGCCGCCGATGATGTGTGAGGGATCGGCAAGGTCCATGTTCGACACGATCAGGAATTTTGGCAGCAGCTTTCCCGCGGCGTCGAACAGGGGAAAGTACTTCTGGTTCTGCCGCATCGTGAGGATCAGGCACTCCTGAGGCACTTCGAGAAAGTGCGGTTCGAACGCCCCCGTGTAGACCGCCGGGTATTCAACCAGCGCAGCGACTTCGTCGAGGAGGTCGGCGTATTCTCCCAACTTCGCGCCGTAACGCGCGGCTTCCTTCGCGAGCGCCGTGTCGATCATCGCTTTGCGTTCGCCGAAATCGGCGACGACCTTGCCTTCATTGCGCAGGCGCGACTCGTACTCCCCCGCGCTCGCAAGCACGATGTCGCCAGAACCCATGAACCGGTGCCCGCGAGTGGCGTTGCCGGACTCGAGTCCGAGCACGTTGCCTGGCACGACCCGCATGCCGTGCATCATGACGAGCTTGTGCACAGGGCGGACGAATTGCGCGTCGCCATCGCCCCAGCGCATGACCTTTGGGATCGGGAGCTTGCGAAGCGAGTCCGTAACGATCCCCGCAAGCACCGAATCGATATCGGCGCCCGGAACGCGGACTCGCGCGGCGACGACGAGTCCCTTCGACGTTTCCTGGCGCTCAAGAGCTTCGGGTGCAACACCATGCTTTTTCGCAAAGCCTGCGATAGCCGCGGGCGGCGCTTTCTCCGAAGGACCGGTTTCGACTTTCTCGCGATCCTGCGCCTTTGCGATGACTTGCGGGACCAGGACGCCGATCCGGCGCGGCGTGGCAAACACGCGATGGTCGGACGCGTCGGATTTCAACTGGTGCGCGGCAAGGCCAGCCGTTACGCCCTGTGCGAATGAGCCGGCGAGGCGCGCGAGGGATTTCGGGGGGAGCTCCTCGGTGAGCAGTTCGACGAGCAGCGTGGCCTGCATCTAGGCGGCCTGTGCGGATTTGGCCAGCAAGGGAAAGCCCAGCGCTTCACGCGAATCGTGGTAAGCCTGCGCTACCAATCGGGACAAAGCGCGCACGCGGCCGATATACGCGGCTCGCTCGGTCACCGAGATCGCGCCCCTCGCATCGAGGAGGTTGAAAGTGTGCGAGCATTTCATGACCATCTCGTAGGCCGGCAATGCGAGCCCCGCGCCGATCAGGCGCCTGGCTTCGCCCTCGAAGTCGGTGAACAGGCGCAGCAGGAGTTCCACGTTCGCGTGCTCGAAGTTGTATTTCGACTGCTCGACTTCGTTCTGGTGGTAGACGTCGCCGTAGCTCACGCCCGGCGTCCATACGAGGTCGTAGACGCTTTCCTTGTCCTGCAGGTACATGGCAAGTCGCTCTAGGCCGTAAGTGATTTCACCCAGCACCGGCTTGCAGGCAAGGCTGCCGACCTCCTGGAAGTAGGTGAACTGGGTCACCTCCATGCCGTCGAGCCAGACTTCCCATCCGAGGCCCCACGCGCCGAGCGTCGGGGACTCCCAGTCGTCTTCGACGAAGCGGATGTCGTGCACCTTGGGATCGACCCCGATCGCGTACAGCGACTCCAGGTACAGGTCCTGGATATTCGCGGGCGACGGCTTGAGCGCCACCTGGTACTGGTAATAGTGCTGCAGGCGGTTCGGGTTCTCGCCATAGCGGCCGTCCTTCGGGCGGCGCGAGGGCTGCACATAGGCCGCGCGCCAGGGTTCGGGCCCGATCGCCCGTAGGAAAGTCGCCGTGTGGAATGTGCCCGCGCCCACTTCCATGTCGTAGGGCTGCAACAGCGCGCAGCCGTGCTGGTCCCAGAAGTGGTTGAGTCGCAGGATGAGTTGCTGGAAGGTAAGCATAAGCGAGCCGGTGCGCAGGAAATCCGCACCGGTTGCGGCGCCGAAAAGTGAGCCGGAGTTTACCTTTTCCGCAGTGCGACGGATAGCGCGACCAGCAGCGCGGCAAGGGCCACGGCCAGCCAGTTGCCGACACGCACGAACAGGGTCGCACCGGCATAGCCGCTGACTTCGATGTCGAGCCGGCCCTCGGTGTACTGAGGCAATTGCGCGAGCACGCGCCCGCCGCGGTCGATCGCCGCGGTCATGCCGGTGTTGGTCGATGCGAGCATCGCCCGGCCGGTCTCGATCGTGCGCATGCGGGCCATCTGCAAGTGCTGGCCCGGTGCGAGCGAGTCCCCGAACCAGGCCATGTTGCTCACGTTCACGAGCAACGTCGCCTCGGGCAGCGGCCGGATGATCTCCTCGCCAAACACGTCTTCGTAGCAGATGTTGACGGCGACCTTTTGCCCGGCGATCGAGAGCGGCGGTTGCGTTGCCGCGCCACTGGAAAAATCCGACATCGGCACTTGGAGGATTTTCACGATCCAGCCAAAACCGGGCAGCACGAACTCACCGAAGGGCACTAGATGGACCTTGCTGTAGACCTGCGAGGGCGATGTGCCCAGGCTGATGACCGAGTTGAAGAAGCTGGCCGGCCCGGTGCGGTACGGCACCCCGATAAGGATGTCGCCGCCATTGCGCCGCGCGACCGACTCCAGTCTCGCCAGGTAGGCCGGGTCCACGCCATCGAGGAAGCGCGGCACCGCCGTCTCCGGCAACACGATGAGCTTTGCGCGGCTTGACGAGGCAAGCCGCTCATAGCTTTCCAGGGTCTTCGAGTAGCGGTCCGGATCGAACTTCATGTCCTGCGCAACGTTTCCCTGCAACAGGCTTGCCGTAAGCGGCGGGCCGGAAGGGTGCGTCCACTCGAGCGTGCGCAGGAACTCGCCGCCGCCCAGAAGCGCGACCAGCAACGCAAGCGGCATGACGCGCCTTGCCCCAGTGAGCGCCATCAGGAGCAGTCCCGCGCCAAGCATCGTCAGCAAGGAAACGCCGTAGACGCCGATCAATGGAGCGTAACCAGACAAGGGGGTATCGGTCGACGCGTAGCCGAGGACCAGCCACGGGAACCCCGTGTAACCCAGGCCCCGAAGCATCTCGGCGAACATCCATAAGGCCGGTATGGCGCAGGCGACCCGAGCCTGCGCGTTCACTGGGAGGCGATGCTGCAAATAGCCCGCCAGCGCGAGCGGCCATGAAAGGAAAGCGCAATACAGGACGGTCGCGAACGCGGCGATCGGCGCGGGCATTCCACCGAACACCGAGAGGCTTACATAGACCCATGAAACACCAAGGGTGAAAAGCCCCATGCCGAATGCGAAACCGATCCATGCCGCATCCCGCGGGCGCGATGCGCCCAGCCAGAGATGGATGAGCAAGGCGGGGGAAGCAAGCGCGAGCGGAAAGACACCGACAGGCGCAAATGCGCCCGCCAGCGCGGCGCCGGCGAAGACTGCAATCAGGCGCGCGGCGCGGGGGTGCTCCTGCAGCCAGCCGCGCGAGAGGAACTGGGTCAAGCCTTGGGCTTCTCGACGATCAGCGTGTAGACGCGCCGGCTGTCGGCGCGCAGCACCTGGATGCGCAGGCCTTCGAGCAGGACCGTCTCGCCGCGCTTGGGCAGCCGGCCGAGGTGGGCGATCACCAGGCCGCCGACGGTGTCGAAATCCTCGTCGCCGAAAGCCGTGCCGAAGGCGGCGTTGAAGTCGGCGATCTGGGTGAGCGCCTTGACCCGGTATCGGCCGCTCGACTCGAGGATGATATTGTCGCTCGCCTCGTCGAAATCATATTCGTCTTCGATCTCGCCGACGATCTGCTCGAGCACGTCTTCGATGGTGACGAGCCCCGCCACGCCGCCGTATTCGTCGACGACGATCGCCATGTGGTTGCGGCTCGCGCGAAACTCGCGCAGCAGCACGTTCAGGCGCTTGGATTCGGGCACGAAGATCGCGGGCCGCAGCATTTCGCGGACGTTGAACTCCTCTTCGCCCGCGTAGTGCCGCAGGAGATCCTTGGCGAGAAGCACGCCGATGACGTCGTCGCGGTTTTCGCCGATCACCGGGAATCGCGAGTGCGCCGTCGAGATCACCACTGGGATGAACTGCTCGATCGGCTCGTTGATGTCGATCACGTCCATCTGGGCGCGCGGGATCATGATGTCGCGCACCTGCATCTCGGACACGGTCATCGCGCCTTCGATGATCGACAGGGCATCTGCGTCGAGCAGGTTCTTCCGGTAGGCCGTGCGCAGCAACGCGACCAACTGGTCGCGGTCGGCCGGCTCGCGCAGGACGAGCGCGGCGAGCCGTTCCAGAAGCGTAGGTCGGTCGGTTTTGTTCATGCGGCCCTGATTGTACCGGGCCGGCCGGGGCGCTCACGCGACATAGGGATTCGCGTGGCCGAGCGCCCTGAGGATTCGGATCTCGGCCCGCTCCATGCGGGCCGCCTCAGTCGCGCGGGCGTGGCCGTAGCCGCGCAAGTGAAGCATC
The DNA here is from genome assembly GCA_947482825.1 of Betaproteobacteria bacterium. Lineage (GTDB taxonomy): Bacteria > Pseudomonadota > Gammaproteobacteria > Burkholderiales > SG8-39 > SZAS-79. The sequence continues at coordinate 43,606 of CANKMT010000034.1, forward strand.
GCGTGGACGGTGAGGTGCGCGTAGTGCGATTCAAGCGGCTTGCCTTGCTCGCGGGCCTCGCGAGCGATCACGGAAGGGCACAGCACGATGTCGCCAAGGCCGGGCTCGTATGCAAACGTGAGCACGTTGGTGGCGTAGTCTTTTCCACGATAGGCAAAGTTGAGCCGGCTCGCTTCGGCCGCTCCCACGAGTCGGACAGTGACTTGCGTGGGACCCTTCGCCGCGGCAAGCACCCATTTGCGGAAGCGCGCTTGCGCCGGGACATTGCGCGCGCGGCTGGCATCCTGCAATCCGACCCGGAGGTCACGGCGCCGGGTTTCGCTTCGCATGCTCTTCATAGGCATGGACTATGCGCGCCACGAGCGGATGCCTCACGACGTCCTCCGCGAGGAACTCGGTAAATGCGATGCCCCGAACCGCTGCCAGGATCGCGCGCGATTCGATCAGCCCGCTCTTCTGGCCGCGCGCAAGGTCGATCTGCGTGACGTCGCCGGTCACCACCGCCTTGGCGCCGAAGCCGATGCGCGTGAGGAACATCTTCATCTGCTCGGGCGTGGTGTTTTGCGCCTCGTCAAGGATGATGAACGCGTGGTTCAGCGTGCGGCCGCGCATGTAGGCGAGCGGCGCGAGCTCAATGGTGCCGCGCTCGAGCAGCTTTGAGACCTTGTCGAACCCCATAAGGTCATACAAGGCATCGTAGAGCGGGCGAAGGTACGGATCGACTTTCTGCGCGAGGTCGCCGGGCAGGAATCCGAGCCGCTCGCCCGCCTCGACGGCCGGCCGCACGAGCACGATGCGCTGGACCGTATCGCGCTCGAGCGCGTCGACCGCGCATGCGACGGCGAGGAACGTCTTGCCGGTCCCGGCCGGTCCGATGCCGAACGTGATGTCGTGGCCGAGGATCTTCTTTATGTACTCGTCCTGCCGGGGCGTGCGGCCGTGCAGGTCTGGTCGCCGCGTGAGCAACAGTGCCGGCTCGCCAGCCGGTGGGCTCCCGGCGCGCGCGCGCGCATGACGCAGTTCGGTGAGGCCGAGCTGGACGTCCTCGAGCGAAAGGTCGGACGCCTCGGCGCGCGCGTACAGGTAGTCGAGCGCTTTCGCGGCGTTGGCGGCCTGCTCCGGTTCGCCTTTCATCGTGAAAGCGGCGCCGCGGCGCGCAATGGAGATGTCCAACGCCGATTCGATCTGCCGCAGATTCGCGTCCATCGCGCCGCACAGGCGCGCCAAGCGCTGGTTGTCGATGGGGTCGAAGCGGATTTCCACCGGCCTTCCGGCGGCCTTGCGCGCGGCCGGCTTCTCACGCATCGACGAATTCGCCGCGCAGTGTATGGGTGAGCGCCGCCGTAATCCTGACTAAAGCGAAGCCGCCCGCAATGCCGCCCAGGCCGCCGAAGTTGACCGTCCGGTTGTTTTCGCTCCGGCCGGCCAGTTCGCCGGCATCCTTGCGCGAAGGGCCTTCCACCAGGACGCGTTGCACGGTCCCGATCATCGAGCGGCTGATCGCTGCGGCCTGCGCATCGATCTGCGCCTGCAAAAGGCGCAGCCGAGCGATCTTTACGGCCGGTGGGGTGTCGTCCGGGAGTTCCGCCGCAGGCGTCCCCGGCCGGGGGCTGTACAGGAAGGAATAGGAGTCGTCGAAGCCGATCTCCCGCACGAGTTTCATCGTGGCCTGGAAGTCCGCCTCGGTTTCGCCCGGAAAGCCGACGATGAAGTCGGAAGACAGTCCGATATCCGGCCGCACGCGCCGCAGCCTGCGCACGATCGAACGGTATTCCAGGCTCGTGTAGCCTCGCTTCATGGCCGCGAGGACCCGGTCGGAGCCCGACTGGACCGGCAGGTGGACGTGGCCTGCGAGCTTCGGGATTTCCGCGAAAGCCTGGATCAGACGCGGCGTGAACTCACGCGGGTGGGAGGTCGTGAAGCGAATCCGCTCGATGCCGTCCACCTCTGCTACGTGCAGGAGCAGCTCGGCGAAATCGGCGATGGCTCCGTCGTGCATCGCCCCGCGATATGCGTTTACGTTCTGGCCCAGGAGCGTCACCTCGCGCACGCCCTTGCCCGCAAGTTCGTCGATTTCCGCGATGACGTCGTCGAACGGACGCGAGACCTCTTCGCCGCGCGTATACGGGACGACGCAGAAGCTGCAGTACTTGCTGCAGCCTTCCATGACGGAGACGAAGGCCGAAGGGCCGGTCACGCGAGCCGGGGGCAGGTGATCGAACTTCTCAATTTCCGGGAAGCTGATATCGACTTGCGGGGTGCCGGTCCGCCGGCGTTCCGCGAGAAGGGCGGGGAGGCGATGCAGGGTTTGCGGACCGAAAACGACGTCGACGTAGGGGGCTCTTGCGACGATGCCCGCGCCCTCCTGGCTTGCCACGCATCCGCCGACTGCGATCATGAGCGAGGGATTGGCGGCCTTGAGGTCCTTTGCGCGCCCGAGGTCGGAAAAAACCTTTTCCTGCGCTTTCTCGCGCACCGAACACGTATTGAAGACGATCAGGTCGGCGTCTTGCACGCGATCCGTCGGCAAGAGCTGCTCCGATTCGGCCAGCACGCCGGCGATTTTCGCCGAGTCGTACTCGTTCATCTGGCAACCGAACGTCTTGATGTAGAGCTTGCCGCTCATCCGCGTCGGGTTACTTCTGCTTGTCCGGCTTGGCGGCTTCTTCCTGCGTAAGGATCCAGACGCGATGAACCAGCCCGGCCGCATCGGTCATGTATTTCACCAGCAAGCTGTCCTGCGGCAGAGAACTGGGCAGGACGATGCGGTTCTCGATGCTGCGGATTTGCGAGCCCGGAGAGAGCTGCACGCGATCGCCATCGATCTCGACGATCATTTCGCGCACATAGCGCATCTGGGCCCGTTTTGCATCGTCCGGGATCGAGCGCAGTTGTGCCAGCGCAGTTGCGGCCGTCGCGAGTGCCGCCGCCGCGAAAATGACTGCAAAGAATGCCGACTGGAGGCTTTTGGGTCGCACCGGAATATGTGGTGGTGATAGGTGGACTTGAACCACCGACCCCAGCATTATGAGTGCTGTGCTCTAACCAGCTGAGCTATATCACCAAAAAGTGAAGAATGTCTGAAAACGGCCGCGAATTGTCTTTTTTTCGGCTGTGCAGGTCAAGGCGGACTTCGGGTGGCGGCTCGCGCGCACCGGACCGGTCCAACCCACGGACTCGCCTGTACATGGATTACCACGTGAATTCATGCTGTTACCCCAGTTGTCGAAGTACAATCGGTCAATGCGCTACGAATTGGCAATTGCAGGCGGCGGGGCCGTAGGGGCGAGCCTGGCGCGTGCAATGCGCGGACATTCGATCGCGCTCGTGTCCGGGCACCGCCCGGCAACCGCGCCGGTGCCGGGTCCCGGCGATTTTGACCCGCGCGTGTTTGCCTTGTCTCCCGGAAGCGTCGAATTCCTGCGTGCGCTGAAGGTCTGGGATGTCATGGACCCAGAACGATTGACGCCGGTCCACGCAATGCGTGTGCATGGTGACGCCCAGCAAGCATCGATCGAAATGGATGCCTATCGCGCGGGGGTCCCCGAATTGGCCTGGATTGTGGAAGACCGGGTGTTGCAGGCGGCGCTCTGGGCCGCTCTGGGAACGCAGGACCGGCTGGAGATCTTCGCGCCTGCGCAGTGCGCCGGTATCGAACTGGGGGATTCCGCGACTATCCGGTTGGCTGACGGGCGCACGCTTGAAGCCGACCTACTGGTCGGCGCAGATGGCGCGGACTCATTCGTCCGCGCCGCGGCCGGGATTGCGGCCCGGGAAGAATCCTATGGGCAGACCGCGGTCGTGGCGAATTTCGACTGCGAGCATAGCCATCGAAACACTGCGTTCCAATGGTTCCAGGGCGGGCCGGTGCTCGCGCTACTGCCTCTGCCCGGTCAACGGGTCTCGATGGTGTGGTCGGTCCCCGATGCCGAGGCTGCCCGGCTCCAGTCGCTAGATGCCCATGCGCTCGCGAGCGCGGTTTGCGAGGCGTCCAAGGGATCGTTGGGGTCGTTGCAGCTGGTCTCGGCCGTCAAGGCGCTTGCGCTGCGCCGGTTGATCGCGGAACGCATGGTCCTACCGCACCTGGCGCTGGCAGGCGACGCCGCCCATGCTATTCATCCTCTCGCGGGTCAAGGCCTCAACCTCGGGTTGCAGGATTCGCACGTCCTCGGACGCGTTCTGGCGCAGCGCGAACCGGTGCGCGCGCCCGGCGATCTCGCCGTTCTGCGCCGCTACGAGCGCGAGCGCAGCGAAGCTATACTCGCCATGCGCGCCACGGTGCATGGCTTGCATACCCTGTTCGGGTCGGAAAGCCGGTTGCTCGGCCGCGTACGCAATCTGGGAATGAACTTGACCGACAAGCTCCCGGTCTTAAAGAACGCCCTGGTGCGGCACGCCCTCAATTGATTCCCGGAGATTTCATGACTCGCTTCCTGCCGGCCTTTCTTTCCCTGCTCGTCGCATCGGCGGCCTTGGCCAATGAGCAGCTGATCCGCCGCTCGATCGAGCCGAAACTGAACGGTGCGCGCATCGAGGCCGTGCAACCCTCGCCGATCCCGGGTCTCATGGAGGTGCGCTTTCGCACGCCCCAGGGCATCCAGATTCTTTATACCGACCCGAAGGGCGAGATCATCGTCCAGGGCGAGATCTACGACGCGAAGTCCGGGCGCAACCTCACGGATGAGCGCATCAGCAAGCTTTCGGCGATCAAGTTCGAGTCGCTGCCGCTGGACCAGGCCGTGAAGATCGTGCGCGGCAACGGCAAGCGCGTGGCGGCCATGTTTTCCGACCCGTATTGCCCCGCTTGCCAGTCTTTCGAGCAGACGCTGCAGCAGGTGGACGACCTGACGCTGTACGTGTTCATGTTCCCGGTGATCCGGCCGGAGCGAAGCGAGGATTCCAAGAGCGTCTGGTGTTCGCCCGACCGCGCAAAGGCATGGCTCGACCTCGCCTTGCGCAAGAAAGCGCCGGCGCGTGCGGCTTGCGACAACCCGGTCGATGCAATCGTCTCGTTTGGCCAGTCGATCGGTGTGCGCGCCACGCCGACCCTCTTCTTCGAGAACGGCGAGCGCCAGCAAGGCGGCATGTCGGCCGCCGACTTGCGCACGCGCATGGATCTCGCGGCCAAGGACGGCAATCAGGCGAAAGCCAGGTAACAAAGGGGGTAAAAAGCGGGGCGCTCCCGGCGACCGCCTGCCTACTGGGGCTTCGGCGGCAATTCGCCGCGCGGCCAGAGCAGCCACATCCGGCCCTGCTGGCGCATCCGGCCCGCCTGGTTTCCCGCTTCCTCGCCGGTACCCCAGAAGAAGTCCGCCCGAACCGCGCCGCGGATCGCCCCCCCGGTGTCCTGTGCCATGACCAGCCTTTCGAGCAGCTGGTTTGACAACGGGTAAGTCGTCGAGAGGAACACGGGCGATCCAAGCGGGATGTAGCGCGGGTCCGCCGCAATGCTGTAGCCGGGCGTCAACGGGACGCCTAACGCGCCGGGCGGCCCATTCAGGGGGCCTGTTGGCGGCGGAAGTTCGCGGAAGAAGACATAGCTTGGATTCGAGTTGAGCGCCTGCTGCAGTTTGTCGGGGTTCGCTGCGGCCCAGGCCTTGATCCCTTGCATGGAGGCCTGCTCGAGATTGAGGTCGCCACGGTCGATCAGGTAGCGCCCCAACGACCGGTAAGGATGGCCGTTCTGGTCCGCAAAACCCAGGCGAATGCGTTCGCCGGACGGGAATTCCACCAGTCCCGAGCCCTGGATCTGAAGGAAGAACAGCTCGACCGCATCAGCGACCCAAGCGAGCGGCCTGGCGGGCGGCGCAGGTGAGCCCGAGTCGATTTCCGCTCGGGTGTAGTAGGGCACGATCCGCCGGCCTTCGATGCGCCCGCGCAGGCGGAGGTTGCGCAACTCGGGGTGTACCGCGGCAAGGTCCACGACCATCAGGTCGTCCGGGACTGCATGTACAGGGAAGCGAAATCCAGCGCCCGGCGCGCGCCGCCCCTTGAGTACCGGTTCGTAGTACCCCGTCACCAGGCCTTCGTCATTTCCTTCGGGCGCGACGATGCGATAGGCCGTGAATCGCGACTCGAAGAACGCGCGGGCTTGCGTCTCGTCCGAAGCCGCCGCCTTGCGCGCCTCGGTGCAGGGTCCCTGCCACGGGGGGCGCGATTGGGCGCGTGCGCAACCGGCGACGAACGCACGCAAACTGGGCAACATGGGCATTTGCGCCCATGCAGGAATCTGCGGCCATGCGACTTCTTCGTACCTTGCCTCGGTCGCGGCCGGCTTGGGCGGAACGCACACTGGGCAGGCCGGACATGGCTTGGCGATGGCGCAGTTCGAGAATGGAACCTCCGGCACGTTCGTGGCGGGCGAAGGGGCCGAGTCGGTCTGCGTCGGCAACGGGCTGCAGGCCGCGACCATGGCGCCGAGTAAAATCGAGGCCACTTTCCTCGCGGCAGGTCCGAACATGTGGGTCATCTTGCTTGAAATGGGCGTCGCGCTCGGCCTGCTGCTGCTGATCGTCTGGTGGACCTGGCCGAAGAAGCGCCCCGAGGACAAGGAAAAGCCCTGACCGCTTTCTGCGTCAGTGAAGGACCCGTGGCATCGAGAGGGTGAATTCCGCGACCACCGCGTCGAACCTCGACCCGTCCTCGCCGACCATCTGAAAGGTGCCGCGCATCGTGCCGACGGCGGTGGCGATCGAGGTGCCGCTGGTGTATTCGAAGCTTTCGCCCGGACGCAGCGTCGGTTGCGCGCCAACCACGCCAAGGCCGCGCACTTCCTGGACCTGTCCGCGCGCATCGGTAATGATCCAGTGACGGCTGATGAGCTGCGCGGTAGCCGTGCCGGCATTGCGGATCGTGATCGTGTAGGCGAAGACGTACTTGTCGGCGGACTCGTCGGATTGTTCGGCGAGAAATTGCGTGGTCGCGCTCACGGAGATATCGAAGTGCTTTTCCTGGGCCATGCGGGCCATTGTACCGGCAGGCCGGCCCGCCGCAGTCCCGACGTGCCCCGACGGCTGCTCGGGCTGCCGCCCGGGCTACAATCGGCCCCATGAAGTTCCGCATCGCGCCCAGTCTCCTTTCCGCCGACTTCGGTCGCCTCGGGGAGGAGGTCCGCGCGGTCATTGCCGCGGGCGCGGATCTGATCCACTTCGATGTGATGGACAACCACTACGTCCCGAACCTCACGATCGGGCCGCTGGTGTGCGAGGGCATCCGGCCGCATGCAAGCGTGCCGATC